>CAXTWJ010000019.1:16495-18228 GCA_964247925.1 uncultured Sphingomonas sp. | reverse complement strand
GCGGGCGCGCGCGTCACGGCGGTGGAGCGCGACCGGCGCTGCGTACCGGCGCTGGACGAGCTCGCCGCCGTCTATCCGGGGCAGCTGAGGCTGATCGAGGGCGACGCGCTGGCGATCGACCTGCCTTCGCTGTTCGGGGGAAGGCCGCATATCATCTCCAACCTGCCCTACAACGTCGGCACCGCGCTGCTGGTCGGCTGGCTGACTTGCGCCTGGCCGCCCTGGTGGGCATCGGCGACATTGATGTTCCAGCGTGAGGTGGCGGAACGGATCGTCGCGGCACCGGGCAGTGACGCCTATGGCCGACTCGCGGTGCTGGCGCAGTGGCGTTCGACCGCGCGAATCGCGATGCCGATCCACCGCTCCGCGTTCACGCCGCCGCCGAAGGTGATGTCGGCGGTGGTTCACCTCTTCCCGGGCGAGGCGCCGGCCGGGGTCGATGTAGCTGTCTTGGAGCGCCTGACCGCCGCCGGGTTCGGGCAACGCCGTAAAATGCTGCGGCAAAGTCTCAAGGGCGTGCCGAGGGCGTCGCAGGCAGCGGAGGCGCTGGGGATCGACCTGACCCGCCGGGCGGAAACGGTCAGCGTGCCGGAGTGGGTCGCGCTGGCGCGGGTGCTTACTCCGGCTTAGGCCTGGCCACCGTGTCGGCCTGCGCGGTCGCGACCGGGGGTCCCTTGGCGATGGCGGCGGCGAGCTGGTTCGCGTCGCCACAGCCGGCCTTGCACAGCACCCTGATCTTGGCGAGGTTGGCGCGGGCCTGGTTGACCGCGCCCTTCGCGACCAGCGCCTCCCCCTGCCCACGTAGGGCTGCGATGTCGTTGGGCTCGAGCGCGAGCGCCTCGCGATAGAGGCGGATCGCGCGGCCGGGGAGGCCCCGCGCCTCCGACACGTCGGCCAGCATCACGAAGGCCTCGCGGTTGCGCGGATCAACGGCCAGCGCAGTCTCCAGCAGGTCGGTGGCGCCGTCGAGGTTGCCGGCCGCGTGCGCCGCCCTGGCCTGCGTCACCAGCTGCATCGAACGCGGGTCGGCCGACGGCGTGGCGCGCTGGCCGTGGAGAGAAGCGGACAGCGATACCAGGGTCAGCGCGGCGGCGACGGCGAGCGGCAGGGTACGCATGATCAACTCCAGGCGGCGCACGATAGGGTCGTCGCTAGCATGGGGCACGCAGGCGCGCGACAAAAAAGCCGTCCGTCGCGTCGTGCGCGGGCGTGAGCCGGACGCCGGCGCCACGGGACCGACCGGCGGGCAGGTCGAGCGGCTCGGGCCGCCAGTCAGGGTGCCGCTGCTGAAAGGCGGCGACCTGATCGGCGCCCTCGACGTCAAGCAGCGAGCAGACGACATAGGTGAGCGCCCGTCCCGGCCGGATCAGCGCGGCGGCGATGTCGAGCAGCCGCGCCTGAGTCGCGACCAGCCGTGTGACGCGATCGGGGGTGAGGCGCCAGCGCGCCTCCGGGTTGCGCCGCCACGTGCCCGTGCCCGAGCAGGGCGCATCGATCAGCACGAGCTCCGCCCTGCCCCGCCAATCGGCGAGCGCGTCGAGCTCGCGGTTCGGATCGAGCAGCCGCGTCTCCGCGATCGTCACGCCGGCCGCCTGCGCGCGTGGCAAGAGCCGGCTCAGACGCGCGCGGTCAGTGTCACAGGCGAGGATGTGGCCCTCGTTCCGCATCCCGGCGGCGAGCGCCAGCGTCTTGGCGCCCCCGCCGGGCGCCCCGTCGAGACCCAGCACCCCCGC
>CAXTWJ010000019.1:0-16485 GCA_964247925.1 uncultured Sphingomonas sp. | reverse complement strand
GCACAGGTCGATCACCTGCTCGCCCGAACGCGCGCGGGCGGCCAGCGTAACGATCTGGCTGCCGGCGTCCTGCACCTCTACGCGGCCGGCGAGCGCGGCGACGTCGGTACCCGCGGGCAGGCGCCGCGCATCGGGCAGGCCGGGAATCGCCTCGCCTGTCAACTTGGGTCTCTCGTCGCCGAGCGCGTTGATGCGCACGTCGAGCGGCGCGCGCTCGACCAGCGCCGCGAGTTCGGCATCGTCGAGGTCGGCGGCGCGGAGCCGGTCGAGCAGCCAGGCCGGCGCGAGCCCGGGCATGGCGGCGGGCTCGTCGTCGCGCAACGGCGCGGGGGCATGCGGCGAGCCGTCGAACGTGGCGCGCAGATCGTCGTTGTCTCGGGTTAGCGCGACCATCGCCGCGCGACCGCCGGCTGGCCGTTCACCCAGCGCGCGGACGGCCGCATAGACCAGATCGCGCACGGCCCGGCGGTCCTTGGACCCGGCATAGCGGCGCTGCGCGAAATAGCGGCCGATCAGCGTGTCGGCGGCCGGGCCGCCGTCGCGGGCAGCGGCGATTACGGCGTCGAGCAGTTCGATGGCGGCTTCGGTGCGGGCGGCAGGAGTCATCGGACGTCGTCGAAGTTGCCGCGTAACGCATCGCTTGCTCGATCAACGGAGCCGGGTGAACGGTCGGCAGATCGGGGCAAGCGGGGCAATCGGGGCATTGGCCGTCCATGCCATGGGCGGCGCGAGTAGGACAGCCCAGCCGATCGCGTCCTCTCAGCGTGTCGGGTAGTTCGGCGCTTCCCGCGTGATCGTCACGTCATGCACATGACTCTCACGCAGGCCCGCGCCGGTGATCTGCACGAATTGCGCGCGCGCCTGCAGGTCGGCCAGCGTCGCCGCGCCGGTGTAGCCCATCGCCGCCTTCACCCCGCCGACGAGCTGATGGACGACTTCGCGCGCGGCGCCCTTGATCGGCACCTGCCCTTCGATGCCTTCGGGGACGAGCTTCATCTGGTCGGTGATGTCGCCCTGGAAATAGCGATCGGCCGACCCGCGCCCCATCGCGCCGACCGAGCCCATGCCGCGATAGGATTTATAGGCCCGGCCCTGGTAGAGAAAGGTCTCTCCCGGCGCCTCGTCGGTGCCGGCCAGCAGCGAACCGATCATCACGGTGGAGGCGCCCGCCGCCAGCGCCTTGGCGATATCGCCCGACGTGCGGATGCCGCCATCCGCGATGACGGGGATGCCCGCCGCCCTGCCCGCTTCCGCGCACTCCATCACCGCCGTCAGCTGCGGCACGCCGACGCCCGCGACGACGCGGGTGGTGCAGATCGAGCCGGGGCCGATGCCGACCTTGACCGCGTCCGCGCCCGCGTCCGCCAGCGCGCGGGTAGCCTCGGCGGTGGCGACGTTGCCGGCGACGACCTGGACCGAGTTCGACAGCTTCTTCACGCGCTCGACCGCGCGCGCGACGTCGCGGTTGTGGCCGTGCGCGGTGTCAATCACGATCAGGTCACATTCCGCCGCGACCAGCGCCTCCGTCCGCTCAAATCCCTTGTCGCCCACCGTGGTCGCGGCGGCGACGCGCAGGCGACCGGCGGCGTCCTTGGTGGCGTCGGGGTAGGTCACCGCTTTCTCTATGTCCTTGACGGTGATGAGCCCGACGCAGCGATAGGCGTCATCGACCACCAGCAGCTTCTCGATCCGGCGCTGGTGGAGCAGCCGCCGCGCCTCCTCCTGGCCGACATCGGTCGAGACGGTGGCGAGATTGTCGCGCGTCATCAGCTCGGCGACGGGCTGGCGCGGGTTCTCGGCGAAGCGGGTGTCGCGATGGGTCAGGATGCCGACCAGCCGACCATTGGCTTCGACCACGGGGATGCCGCTGATCCGGTGCTGCGCCATGCTCGCCTGGGCGTCGGCGAGCGTGGCCGTGGGGGCGATGGTGATCGGGTTCACGACCATGCCCGATTCGAACCGCTTGACCTGACGCACGGCAGCTACCTGTTCATCGACGGTCAGGTTGCGGTGGAGCACACCGACGCCGCCCAGCTGCGCCATGGCGATCGCCATCTCGGCTTCCGTCACCGTGTCCATCGCCGACGACAGGATCGGGATGTTGAGCGCGATGCCGCGCGTCAGCCGCGTGCGGGTGTCGGCGGCGCTGGGCAACACCTCCGACGCGGCGGGAACCAGGAGGACGTCGTCGAAGGTGAGGCCGAGCCGGATATCCATGGCGAGCCTTTAAGGGGTCGGGCGGGAGTCGGCTAGACCCGAGGCGCTTTCGTAGGGACGACGTCGCGCACGACCGACCCGCCTTCGCTCCAGCCGCTGATCGAAGCGGCCGTCCGATCAGCGTGCGCCGGCGTGCGCGCGCTCCAGCGCCGGGCGGTCGAACGCCTCCGCGGTATAGGGACCGTCACGATCGACCCAGTGCAGGAACAGGTGGGCGGACCAGCTGTTCGGGTTGGGCTCGACGCGGCCATGGCGGTGATGCACGCCCTGATAGGCGACGCCGTCACCGGGCCGCATCGCGACCGAGCCGTGACGCTCGGCGCCGAAGTCTTCGGTGACCGGCGGGCCGGGCCGGGCCAGCCGGTCGGCGCCGACCGACAGCGCCCAAGATCGCCCCTCCGCATAGCCGATGGTGAGCGACAGGCTGTGCTCGCAGGCAAGACGGTCGGCATGAACGCGGCACACGTCGCCCTGTCGGTAGAGTCGAAAATAAGCATAGGTCGGCAGCAGCGTGCAGCCCGCGACCAGCGCCATGCGCTGGGTCAGGCCCCAGAGCAGCGCCAGCATCGGTGGATAGCTGTGCGCGTGAATCTCGATCGCCTCGTGCCGGACCAGCGGCCCGCGCGCCGCGAACTGCCCGAGCGAGCGGCCGCCAGCCTGCAGGTCGGTCTGCATCCGGTTATAGAAGGCGTGCAGCACCTCGACCGGAAACAGCCCGGGTAGCGCGACATGGCCGTCGCGGCGGTAGCTCTCCGCTTCCGCCCCGCAGTCGCTCGGCACGTCCCCCGTCACGGTCAGGCAAGCTCGGCGACCTTGGGGGCCGCCCGGCGGACGCCTTCGTCGACATGGTCGGCGAACTGGGCGAAGTTGGCGACGAACTTGTCCACCAGATCGGCCGCGGTCGCATCATAGTTGGCCTTGTCCGCCCAGGTCTCGCGCGGGTCGAGGATGGCCCCGTCCACGCCGGGCACGCTGACCGGCACCTGGAAACCGAAGAAAGGATCGGTGCGGAACTCCGCGCGGATGAGGCTGCCATCGAGCGCGGCGTTGAGCAGCGCGCGGGTGACCTTGATCGGCATCCGGCGACCGACGCCGTACTTGCCGCCCGTCCAGCCGGTGTTGACCAGCCAGCAATCGACGCCGCCCGCTGCGATCCGCTCCTTGAGCAGATTGCCATAGACGGACGGGTGGCGCGGCATGAACGGCGCGCCGAAGCAGGTGGAGAAGGTCGCGTCGGGCTCCACCACGCCGATCTCCGTGCCCGCGACGCGCGCGGTGTAGCCGGACAGGAAATGGTACATCGCCTGGTCGGGCGTCAGCTTCGCGATCGGTGGCATGACCCCGTAGGCGTCGGCGGTCAGGAAGATCATGTTCCGGGGCACCGGGCCAAGGTTGTCGGCGCTGGCGTTCGGGATAAAGCTGATCGGATACACCCCGCGGCTGTTCTCCGCGAGGCTGGGGTCGTCGAGGTCGAGCACGCGCGTGTCCGGGTCCATGACCACGTTCTCCAGCACCGTGCCGAAGCGCTTGGTGGTGGCGTGGATCTCCGGTTCCGCTTCGGCCGACAGGCGGATCATCTTGGCGTAGCAGCCGCCCTCGAAGTTAAAAACCGCGGTGTCGGACCAGCCATGCTCGTCATCGCCGATCAGCGTGCGGCTGGCGTCCGCCGACAGCGTGGTTTTGCCGGTTCCCGACAGGCCGAAGAAGATCGCTGTGTCGCCCGCCGGCCCGATATTGGCCGAACAGTGCATCGGCATGACGCCGGTCGGGGGCAGCAGGTAATTGAGCAGGCTGAACACTGACTTCTTCATCTCGCCGCCATAGCGCGTGCCGCCGATCAGGATCAGCCGCTCGGTAAAATTGACCGCGATCACCGTTTCCGTCCGGCAGCCGTGGCGCTCGGGGTCCGCTCGAAAGCTCGGCAGGTCGATGATCGTGTATTCGGGTGCGAAGCCGGCGAGCTCGTGCGGCTCGGGCCGGACCAGCATCGTGCGGATGAACAGGTTGTGCCAGGCGAATTCATTATAAATGCGCACGCGGACGCGATGCGACGGCTGCGACCCGCCGAACAAATCCTGCGCGAACAGCGTGTTCTTGTCCGCGAGCGCGGCCATGAAGTCGGCCTTGAGCGCGGCGAAATGCTCCGGGCTCATCGCCTTGTTCGACTTGCCCCACCAGACGGTTTTCTCCGTCTCCGCGTCGCGCACGATGAAGCGGTCCTGCACGGAGCGGCCGGTATGCGGCCCCGTCTCCACCACGAGCGGGCCGTCGGCGGCGAGGCGGCCCTCGCCCCGGCTCACCGCCGCCTCGACCAGCGCGGGCGCGACCAGGTTCCAGTGGACGGCGGCGGCGCTCTCGAGCCCCAGATGTTCGTTCAACCCGATCGTCGGGGTGCGTTCGCTCAAAACCCTGTCCTCTTGCCTGTTCGCGACCTGCGGCCGCCTGTCCCGGCGCTTATCGGTCGGGTTGGGGAGGGTCAAACGTGTGAACGCTCACATCGGTGTCCCATGGAGGAGCGTTGAGCGGGCGGCGGCGATCAGCTAGGCAGTGTCGCACGATGACGGCCACGATCGCCTTGGTCGATGACGACCGCAATATCCTCACGTCCGTGTCGATCGCGCTGCAGAGCGAAGGGTTCCTGACCCGGGTCTACGCCGACGGGGAGGCCGCGCTGAAGGCGCTGGCGGACAATCCGGCGGACCTGTGCGTCCTGGACATCAAGATGCCGCGCATGGACGGGTTGGAGCTGCTGCGGCGCCTGCGCGAGCGCAGCGCGGTGCCGGTCATTTTCCTCACGAGCAAGGACGACGAGCTCGACGAAGCTGAAGGGCTGGCGGCGGGTGCCGACGATTACATCGCCAAGCCGTTCAGCCAGCGGTTGCTGATCGCGCGCATCCGCGCCATCCTGCGCCGGACGGAGGCGCGCGCCGAACCCGGCGAAGCGGCGGCGGACGCGCCGGAGCTGTTCCAGCGAGGTCGGCTGGTGATGGACCCGGCGCGTCACCGGACGTCATGGGACGGCAGGCCGGTGACGCTGACGGTGACCGAGTTCCTGATTCTGGAATCACTCGCCCAGCGCCCAGGACACGTCAAGAAGCGCGATCAGCTGATGGACGCGGCCTATAGCGAAGACATCTATGTCGATGACCGCACGATCGACAGCCATATCAAGCGGCTGCGGCGCAAGTTCCGCGCGGTCGACCCCGAGTTCGACGCCATCGAGACGCTGTATGGCGCCGGCTACCGCTTCGCGGAGGACTGATCCGGACGCCGACGGCGGCGACCTGACGCTCCGGTGGTCGGGGCAGATTTCGCTGACCCGGCGCATCCTGGCGGTCAACATCTTCGTGCTGCTCCTGCTGCTCGGCGGCTTCTTCTACCTCGATTCCTACCGGTCGCGCATCGTGGATTATCGCGTCGCGCAGGCGCTCCGGGAATCGCGGCTGATCGGCGAGGCGCTGAGCGCGGCGGACCGTCGCGACCGCGACGCGCTGCTGACCCGGCTGGCGGATGATACGGGCGTCCGCATCCGCGTCTATAGGGCGAACGGCACATGGATCGCGGACAGCCAGGCGCTGGGCGTGCGCAACTTCCAGCTGATCGACCCCGACAAGGAGGGCTGGGGGCAGGTCGCCGCGCGCTTCCTGGATGCAGGCATCGACACGGTGGTGAGCGCGCCGCGCGGGCCACTCTACCGCGATCGCCGGATCGCGGCCGACTCGCCCGACGTCAAGGTCGCGCTCGCACGACGGGGGGTCGCGGCCACGGTGTGGCGTGCGCCGGACCGAACGCCGGTGATCACCGCGGCCGCGCCGCTGGCGGGGGGCGGCGCGGTGATGACGGCGGTGAACGCGCGCGACATCACCCAGACGGTGCGCGTGGAACGCTTTCGCCTCGGCATCGTGCTGCTCGCGGCGACGCTGGTGGCCGTGCGCCTGTCGTTGTTCCTGGCGCGCACGATCGGGCGGCCGATCCGGCGGCTCGCGCGCGCCGCGGTGCGGGTGCGGCTGGGCCGCGCGCGCGAGGTGGTGGTGCCGCGCCTGCCCGACCGGCGCGACGAGATCGGGCTGCTCGCCCGGGCGCTGAGCGACATGAGCCTGGCGCTGCGCGCGCGCATCGACGCGACCGAAGCCTTCGCGGCCGATGTCACGCATGAGCTGAAGAACCCGCTGGCCAGCCTGCGTTCGGCGGTGGACGGACTGGAGCGGGTGAGCGACCCGGCGCTGCGGGCACGGCTGCTGGCGATCGTCGGCGAGGACGTGCGTCGGCTCGATCGGCTGATCAGCGACATCTCGGAAGCGTCCCGCCTCGACGCGCAGCTTAGCCGCGCCACATTCGAGCCGGTCGACATCATGGCGATGCTCGACGGCCTGCTCTCGCAGCGCGCCGAACGCGGCGGCGATCGTGGCGTCCGGCTCCGCTTCGACCGGGGGGACGCCGGCACGCTGATCGTGCTGGGCGAAGGCGCGCGACTGGAACGGGTGTTCGAGAACCTGCTCGACAACGCGGTCTCCTTTTCGCCCGATGGCGCGCTGGTCGCGGTCGCCGCGGCGATCGAAGGCGGCGAACTGGCAGTCAGGGTGGAGGACGAGGGCCCGGGCGTGCCGGCGGATGAGCGCGAGGCGGTTTTCCGCCGCTTTCACTCGGTACGCCCGGGCGGCGAGGCGTTTGGTCAACATTCGGGCCTGGGCCTCGCCATCGCGCGCACCATTGTCGAGGCGCATCAGGGCGACATCGCCGTCGAGCCGCGTCAGGATCGCCTGTCGGGCGCCCGCTTCGTGGTTCGCCTGCCTCTGATGCGGCGGAGTTGAGGGTGACGACGCCGACCTCGATCACCTTGCACGCCACGACCGTCGCGATCGGCGGACGGGCGGTGGTGATCGAAGGGCCGTCAGGCGCGGGCAAGTCCGACCTGGCGCTGCGCCTGATCGATCGCGGCGCGGTGCTGGTCAGCGACGACCGTACGCTGCTGATCCGCGACGGCGACGGGCTGATCGCTCGCGCACCGACGAACATGGCCGGGCTGATCGAGATACGCGGCCTGGGCATCGCCGCGACGGCGCAGATCGACGACGCGCCGGTTGCCCTTCTGGTCCGCCTGGGCAAGGAGGAACGCATGCCCCACCCACGAACCCGCGAGCTGGCCGGCGTCGCCGTGCGCGAGCTGGTGATCGATTCCCTGCCCGCCTCCGCGCCGATCAAGGTCGAATGGGCGCTGGCTCAGGCGGCCCTGCCGCGACCATGAGCGCCGCGACCACGAGCGCCGCCCCTCTCACGCTGCTCGTCACCGGCATGTCCGGCGCGGGCAAGTCCACCGTGCTCCGGACGCTGGAGGACTTGGGCTGGGAGGTGGTGGACAACCTGCCGCTGCCCATGCTCGATCGCGTCCTGTCGGCGCCCTCGCCCGGCGAAAAGCCGCTGGCGCTCGGGTTGGGCACGCGCACCCGCGACTTCGATCCCCAGCGCATCATCGCCCGCGTCACGGCCCTGCGCGAGCAGCGGGGCATCGAGATCGGAACGCTGTTCCTAGACTGTTCGGGGAGCGAGCTGGAGCGTCGCTATGCCGAGACCAGGCGTCGCCATCCCCTCGCGCCCGACCGCCCCGCCGCCGACGGCGTCGCGCGCGAGCGGGAGCTGCTGGCGCCGCTCCGCGACTGGGCCAACCGGCTGATCGACACGACCAGCCTGGCCGCGAACGAACTGGCGGCGCAGGTCCGCGCGAGCTTCGCCGCCGGCGGGGAGGACGCGCCGGTGCTGTCGGTCACCTCCTTCGGCTTCGCGCGCGGGCTGCCGCGCAACGCCGACCTGGTGTTCGACATGCGCTTCCTGCAAAACCCGCACTGGGTGCCGGCGCTGCGGCCCGGCACGGGGCTGGACGCGGAGGTCGCCGCTTACGTCGCGGCCGACCCGGCGTACGAGGACGCGGTGGGGCGGATCGAGGCGCTGATCGGCCTGCTAATCCCGCGCTACCGCGCGGAGGGCAAATCCTATGTCACCGTTGCGATCGGCTGTACCGGGGGGAGACACCGGTCGGTCCACGTGGCCGAGCGGATTGGCGGCTTCTTGCGCGCGCACGGCTTTTCGCCCACGGTAACGCATCGCGACCTACGGGCCGCGCCGCAGGACTCGCTGGAAGACCGGCGGCCGAGGGAAAGCAGGTAGTCGTTTCGCGATGATCGGTTTGGTGCTGGTGACCCATGGGCGGCTCGCCGACGAGTTCGTCAGGGCGATGGTGCATGTCGTCGGGCCACAGGAGCACGTCGCCGCGATCGCGATCGGGCCGGACGACGACATGGAGGAACGCCGCGCCGACATCGCCGCCGCGATCGAGCAGGTCGATACCGGGCGCGGGGTGATCGTGCTGACCGACCTGTTCGGAGGAACGCCATCGAACCTGGCGATCAGCCTGATGGATCGCGGCCGGGTGGAGGTGATCGCGGGCGTGAACCTGCCCATGCTGATCCGGCTGGGCTCCGCGCGCCGGGCGATGAGCGTCACGGCCGCCGTCGCCGCCGCGCGCGAGGCGGGGCGCAAATACATCTCCGTCGCGTCCGAGGTGCTGGGGGAAGCGGCCGCATGAGTGCGGTAGAGCGGACCGTGCTCATCACCAACCGCCGTGGCCTGCACGCGCGCGCCTCCGCCAAGTTCGTGACGCTCGCCGCGCAGCAGCCGTGCGAGGTCCAGGTCCGTAAGGACGGCGGCGAGGCGGTGACGGGGACGTCCATCATGGGCCTGATGATGCTGGGCGCGGCGATGGGCGACGAGATCACGATCGCGGCCGAGGGCGACGGGGCCGCGACGGCGGTGGAGGCGATGGTGGCGCTGGTCGAGGGTAAATTCGGAGAGGATTAAGTGTCGATTCCGTCACCCCGGGCTTGACCCGGGGTCCCGCTGTTTCTGACCGCGCCGAGGCAGCGGGACCCCGGCTCGAGGCCGGGGTGACGAGGAAGAGAGATCGATGCCGAGGGTCGTCACCGCCTATTCCAACCCGCTCGTCAGATACGCCCGCGACCTGCGCGACAAGCGGCATCGGCGCGAGTCGGGGCAGTTCCTGGCCGAAGGCTTGCGCATCCTGACGGAAGCGCGCGAGGCCGGGCGAGTGCCGCGCCTGCTGTTCTTCGCGGCCGCGAGCGCCGGGCACGAACTGGTGCGCGCGCTGGTCATTGCCGTCGAGAGCGCGGGCGGCGAGGCGATCGAGACGACGCCCGACATCCTCGGCAAGCTGTCGGGCAAGGACAATCCGCAGGCGGTAGTGGGTGTGTTCGATGTGTTCGAGGCGACGCTGGACGGTCTGGATCGGCGTGCTGCCAACATCTGGCTGGTCGCCGAGCGGCTGCGCGATCCCGGCAATCTCGGCACCATCCTGCGGACCGGCGACGCGGTCGGCGCGGGCGGGCTGATCTTGGTCGGCGAGTGCGTCGATCCCTTCTCCGTCGAGGCGGTCCGCGCCAGCATGGGGGCGCTGTTCACGGTGCCGGTGGTCCGGACCGAGTGGGCGCCGTTCCTCCACTGGCTGCGGGGCGGACCGGGACAGTTGGTGGGATTAAACCTCGACACGGCCGTGGACTACCGGTCCGCCCGTTACGCCGCGCCCACCTTCCTGCTGACCGGCAACGAGGCGCAGGGGATGCCGGCGGACTACGCCGCCGCCTGCGACCTGCTGGTCAAGATCCCGATGCTGGGCAAGGCGGACAGCCTCAACGCGGCGGTCGCGACGGCGGTGATGGCGTATCAGGTGCTTGCGCAGCAGCGATGGTGATGCCGGGAAAGAGCGAGCGGCTGCGCCGCCCGCTCTCCCCTGCAATCAGGAACGTCTTGTATCGCCAAACCCGCCCATGAAACGCGTGAGCGCGTCATGAGCATCTCGCCTGTCGTTCCAAGAACTTTTCGATTCGATCCAAGTGTCTGATCCGGCGTAAACACCGAACCAGCGCCACTTCTGATCGCGATCCTGACGCAGGTCGCAAAGCAACCTGATCATGGTAATCGCTCCTATGAGGAGCTTCGCCTTTGTCAGAGTGGCCGTGATATGAGCACATTGCGCCGCCACTTTGGGTCGTGTCGCGTGCGCTAGAAACTTTGGCCAGCCTATTAGGGTCGAAGCAATCGATCGATGCGGCCCTACCTTGCCGCTGGTCCGCTCTCCCCTGTGCTGCCGCTGGTCAATTTGGCGAGCGGACGTGTACTGTGCTCTGCCGTCGGAGGCGCGTCAAGCCGCTTGCCCCCAGTATCTACGTTGAGCGCCTCGAACCGGCGTGCGCTCGTCAGAACTTGGCTTTCCAAACTGCCGACCATTGAATTGTAGCCACTCACCGCATGATCGAGAGCGCGGCCAACCCGAGCAACATGAGACCCCATGGTATGAAGTCGTGCGTATAGTTCCTTTCCAAGCTCCGCGATCGCTCTCGCCTCGCCCGCCAGCTTCTCCTGACGCCATACCGCGGATACTGTGCGTGCGATCGCGATCAGGTTGGTGGGCGTCGCAAGCAGGACGCGCTTGTCGAAGGCGAAGTCCCACAGCGTCGGATCATGTTCCAGCGCGGCGGTGAGAAAGTGTTCGCCCGGCACGAACATCACCACATATTCGGGCGTGTCGGCGAACTGTTGCCAGTAGCTCTTGCCCGACAAGCCGTTGACGTGATTGCGCATCGATTGCGCGTGCGCCGTCAACCCCAGCTTGCGCGACTCCTCGTCCAGCGCCTCGTGCGCATCCTGGTAAGCGTTGAGCGAAACCTTGGCGTCGATGATGAGCGACTTGCCGCCGGGCACGCGCACGATCGCGTCGGGGCGCAGGCGACCGCCCTCCCCGTCCGCGACGCTGACCTCCATCGCGAAGTCGGTGTGCTCGGCCAGCCCACAGCTTTCCAGCACGTTCCTGAGCTGCTGCTCGCCCCAGCGACCGCGCGCCTTGGGCGCGTTACGCAGCGCGTTGACCAGCTTGGCGGCCTCGCTCGATACGCGCTCCTGCCCGACGCGCATCCCCTCGATCTGCCCCTTGAGCTCGCCGAACGCGGAGCGGCGCTCGTCCTCCACTTTGCGCACACCCTCCTCGTAGCGGGCGAGGCGATCGTTGACCGGCTGGAGTAGCGCGGACAGCTTCTGCCCCTGCACCCGCTCCGACTCGGTGAAGCGCTGCTGCGCGCGGTCGAGGAACTGCGCCTGCGCGGTCTCCAGCGCCTTGCCGGCGGCGGCGTTGAATTGCGTTTCCATCGACTCGCGCAATTGGCGGAGCGCCGTGTCGTGCGCCTGTTCGCGCGCGACGGCGTGCGCGCGCAGACCGGCCAGCTCCTGCTGCGCGGCGTTGCGCTCGCGCTCCACCTCGTTGCGGGCGCGGCGATGCAGTTCCGCGTCGTCGGCGCGAGTGCGCGCGACGGCGAGATCACTGGCGAGCGCGCCGGACCGGCGGGACGCGACCAGCCAGCCGACCAGCAACCCGGCGGCGAGCGCCAGGACGGCGACCAGGACGAGCTCAGCCACCGCGCCGGCTCGAACATTTCCGAAGGTTCGCGGACAACGACATGAGCGGCCCTTTCCTCACGCCGACGCGATAAAGGCGCGTGGCGGGCAGGAACGTAGCCGGAACGCGCGGTATGGGACAGCCCTTTTTCAGGCCGCCTTACGCTGTTTCGCCAGCTTCTTCATCACCATGTCGCGCTTGAGCCGGCTCAGATGGTCGATGAACAGCACGCCGTTCAGATGGTCGATCTCGTGCTGCATACAGGTGGCGAGCAGGCCGTCCATGTCCTCCTCGTGCGCCGCGCCGCCCTCGTCCAGCCAGCGGACGCGGCAGGCGGCGGGGCGGGCGACGTCGGCATACTGCTCCGGGATGGACAGGCAGCCCTCATTGTAGGTCGAGAGCTCGTCGGAGACGGACAGGATCTCGGGGTCGATATAGGCGCGCGGCCGCCGGATCGGCTTGTCCTGGGCGTCCCGTTCCTCCTGCAGGTCGATCACCAGCACGCGCTGATCGACGCCGACCTGGATCGCGGCGAGGCCGATGCCGTGGGCGGCGTACATCGTCTCGATCAGGTCGGCGACCAGCTGGCGCGTGGCATCGGTGACCTCAACGACGGGACGCGACACGAGACGCAGGCGGGGATCGGGGATTTCGACGATGGGAAGGACGGCCATGGCGGCGCGAGCTAGGTCGCGGGCGTCAGGTGGTCAAGCCACGGGTCGCCGCGCGCGCAGTGCCTGCGCCAGCGTGCCCTCGTCCAGATAGTCGAGCTCGCCCCCGACGGGCAGACCGTGCGCGAGCTGCGTCACGCGGACGGGAAAGCGCTCGATGCGCTCGGCGACGTAGTGGGCGGTGGTCTGGCCCTCCAGCGTCGCGTTCATCGCCAGCACCACCTCGTCCACCCCGCCACCCTCGACGCGCCGGACCAGCGTGTCGATCGCGAGGTCTTCGGGGCGCACGCCCTCCAGCGCCGACAGCCGGCCGCCGAGCACGTGGAAACGGCCGGGAAACAGGCGCGAACGGTCGAGCGCCCACAGGTCAGCGACCTCCTCCACCACGCACAGCGCGCGCGCGTCGCGGCGCGGGTCGGCGCAGATCGAGCAGGGGTTCGTCGTGTCGACATTGCCGCAGGTGTCGCAGGTGGCGAGGCGGGCCTCCACCGCCTGCAACGCCGCGAGCAGCGGGCCGAGCGCCGCCTCGCGCCGCTTGAGCAGGTGCAGCACCGCGCGCCGCGCCGACCGGGGGCCGAGGCCGGGCAGCCGGCTCAAGGCCTGGGTCAGGGTCTCGATCTCGGGAGAGGCCATCGGCGGAACAGATAGGGACTTGCGCCCCGGCTCGCCAGCGCGTTGAAGCGCACGCCATGCGGATCGTCTTCATGGGCACGCCCGACTTCGCGGTGCCGACGCTCGAGGCGCTGGTCGCGGCCGGGCACGCGGTGGTCGCGGCGTATACCCAGCCGCCGCGCCCGGGTGGACGGCGCGGGCGCGAGCTGGTGCCCTCGCCGGTGCAGCGGCGGGCGGAGGCGTTGGGCATTCCGGTCCGCTCGCCCACGCGGCTGCGCGGGGCCGACGAGCAGGCGGCGTTCGCTGCCTTGGAGGCCGATGTGGGCGTGGTCGCCGCGTACGGGCTGATCCTGCCCCAGCCGGTGCTGGACGCGCCCCGACACGGGTGCCTCAACGTCCACGGCTCGCTGCTGCCGCGCTGGCGCGGCGCGGCGCCGGTGCAGCGGGCGATACTGGCGGGGGACCAGGAAACGGGCGTATGCATCATGCGGATGGAGGCGGGGCTGGATACCGGGCCGGTGCTGCTCGACGGGCGGGTGCCGGTCGGGCGGAAGACGGCGGGTGAGTTGACGGCGGAGCTGGCCCATCTGGGCGCGGCGCTGATGATCGAGACGCTGGCGACGTTCGACGCGCGCGTGGCGGTGCCGCAGCCCGAGGCTGGGGTGACCTATGCCGCGAAGATCGACAAGGCGGAGGCGCGGATTGACTGGAATCATCTTGGGCAACATATCGAGCGCCAGGTGCGCGCGCTTGATCCCTGGCCCGGCGCGTTCTTCGAGTTCGCCGGCGAGCGGATCAAGGTATTCGGGCCCGGCGGATGGCGCGGGCAGAGCCGCGGACCTCTCCCGGAGCGATACTCTCCCGGCACTGTGATCGGCGACAATCTCCGCATCCAGTGTGCCGCCAATACTTGGTATATGCCATCGTGGCTCCAGCGACCTGGACGTGCTGTGGTCACTGTCGAGGAGTTCCTGCGCGGCCTGCCGATCCCGCCCGGCACGCGGCTTTGACGCGCTTCGCGCTGCTGGTCGAGTATGACGGCCGGCCATTCCAGGGCTGGCAGCGGCAGGCGCACGGGCCGTCGGTGCAGGCGGCGCTGGAGGCGGCGGTGCTCGCGGTCACGGGCGAGGCCGCGACGGTCCATGCGGCCGGGCGGACCGACGCGGGCGTCCACGCGCTGGCGATGCGGGCGCACGTCGATGTCGCAAAGGCGATCGCGCCGTTCCGGCTGACGGAGGCGCTCAACGCGCGGCTGCGGCCGGCGCCGGTAGCGGTGCTGGGGTGCGAGGCGGTCCCGGACGACTGGCACGCGCGCTTCTCGTGCCGGGCGCGCCATTATGAATACCGGATCGCGAACCGCCGCGCCCCCCTGACGTGGCAAAAGGGGCTGGCCTGGCAGGTGCCGCAGCTGCTCGATACGGACGCGATGGCGGCGGGCGCGGCGGTGCTGACGGGGCGACATGACTTCACGACGTTCCGCTCGGCGCACTGCCAGGCGGACGGCCCGCTGCGCACGCTCGACCGGCTGGAGGTCGCGCGAGACGCCGACCGGGTCACCGTGCGCGCGTCGGCGCGGTCGTTCCTGCACCATCAGGTGCGCTCGATGGTGGGATGCCTGGCGCTGGTCGGCATGGGGCGCTGGTCCGTCGATGATCTCGCAGCCGCGCTGGCGGCGCGGGATCGGGCGGCGCTGGGGCTGAACGCGCCGCCTGACGGGTTGTGGTTCGTGGGCGCGGACTACTGACGCGAGAAGCGGGCGGCGAGCTCGACATGGGTGGACCAGCGGAACTGGCCGACCGGCTGCACCCAGTCGAGCCGCCAGCCGCCGTCGCACAGCAGCTTGGCATCGCGTGCGAAGCTGGCGGGGTTGCACGACACATAGGCGATCGCCTTGGTACGACACGCCGCCAGCGCCGCGACCTGCTCGCGCGCGCCGGCGCGGGGCGGGTCGAGCACGATCGCGTCGAACCGGTCGAGCTCGGCGGCGGTGAGCGGGCGGCGGAAGAGGTCGCGATGCTCGGCGAAGACGGGCCTTTGCACGCGGGCGGCGGCGGCCTTGAGCGCGAGCAGCGCGTCGCGCGCGCCCTCCGCGGCATAGACCCGGCCCGGCAGCGCGAGCGCGAAGGTGCCCAGCCCGGCGAACAGGTCCGCGATCATCGCGGCGTCGCCGACCGCCTCGCGCACCGCGGCCGCCAGCGCCGCTTCGCCCTCGCGCGTCGCCTGCAGGAACGCGGCCGGCGGCAGC
Source organism: uncultured Sphingomonas sp. (assembly GCA_964247925.1). Taxonomy (GTDB): domain Bacteria; phylum Pseudomonadota; class Alphaproteobacteria; order Sphingomonadales; family Sphingomonadaceae; genus Sphingomonas. Next base: position 1,283 of record CAXTWJ010000019.1, on the reverse strand, counting down.
GGCACCGGCACGCCGCCGAGCGTGCCACCCAGCGTGACCGTGACCGGCTCCGGCTCCCACCGGGTTTCCGCGCCGTAGCCGTCGTCCAGCGCTAAGCGGGCGACGCCGTGGCGCTCCGCCCAGGCGGTGATCGCCTCGGCGGCGGCGAGGTCGGTCGCGCCCACGCCCGTGACGAGAACGTCCGGTCCCTGATCGGCGAGCGTCAGGTGGACGTCGGCGCGGCGCTTGAGGCGCAGCTGCTGGAGCAGCGCGCGCAGCGGCGCGACCAGCGCGAACAGCTCGGGCGCGAGGATCTGGCACTCGCGCATGTCGACGATCGCGTGGCTCTTGTCGGCGGTGAAGCCGATGAGGCCACGCTCGGCATGGAGCGTCGCACGGCCGCGTGTGCGCGGTGGCGAGACCAGCGGCGGGCGGACGGGCGCCGTCAGGCCCTGCGCGTCGAGCGCGGACGTGATCCGGTCCGCGACGAAGGCAGCGTAGCTCTCGTCGTCCAGATGCTGCAGCTGGCAGCCGCCACACCGGGGGAAGTGCCGGCAGGGCGGCACCTGATGATGTGGGCCGGGCAGCACGGCACCCGTGTCGGTCAGCGTATCACCCGGTGCGGCGAACGCGGCGTGCCGCCCGTCCGCCGTGATGCCGTCGCCACGCGCCGCGACGGTGCCGGCGAGCACGTCCCCCGTGCCGGCGGTCGAGAGCCAGTCATTGCCGTCGCCTGCCACGATCACGCGGCCGTCCGGAGCGGCGATGACCGTGTCGGCGCCCTTGAACGCCACCACGGCGTTGGCGCGGGCGGCGGCGGCGCGGGTGCGGTCGATCTTGCTCCCCTGCCCCTCGCCGAACAGCGCGGCGCACTCGCCGGCGTGCGGGGTCAGCACCGCATCGGCCTTGCGGGCAGCGAGTCGGTCGAGGTCGAGCAGGTGCAGCGCATCGCCGTCGATGACGAGACGGTGGTCGGTGGCGAGCGCCGCGTCGAGCTTCGCATGCGCGGCGTCGTCACGCCCCAGCCCCGGGCCGACCACGATGCAGCCGATGCGCGCGTCCGCCAGCGCGTCGGATGACCACGGTTTGCGGACGAGCGCGTGCGGCGGGCCGTCGCCGTCGCCGAGGTGGAGGACGTAGCCCGCGCCCGAGCGCATCGCGGCGTTCGCGGCCGCCTCCCCCGCCCCGCGCATCGGACCGCCGACGACCGCGACCATGCCGCGGTTGAACTTCTGCGAGTCCGGGCCGGGTTCGGGCAAGGCCGGGCGGGCGAGCGCATGGGCGCGACTGGACGCGTTGACACC
>CAXTWJ010000018.1:0-19285 GCA_964247925.1 uncultured Sphingomonas sp. | reverse complement strand
GCGGCCGGGGCCACTATGAGGGCGCAGCAACGGCGAAAGGTTGACCTCGCGAGCGAGGAAGGCGGCGGCGGCCTCGCGCATCGCCTCGTTGTCGGCGCTGAGCGTGAAGTTCATGGGGCGAGCTCCGGTTAGGCGGCGCGCAGGCGGGCGGCTGGCGAGGCCGGCGCGGTCGCGACGCCGTCCCGCGGCAGGCCGAGCACCCGCTCGGCGACCGCGTTCTTCAGGATCTCCTGCGTGCCCGCCCCCAGCGTGGCCGCCGGCGCGAACCAATAGGCATAATCCCAGCTGTCGAACCGCCCATAATGGCGGGGCGGCAGCGGCAGCGTCGACCGGCCGCGGATCATGCCCGCCGGCCCTTCCGTGCGCTTGGCCAAGTCGGACAGGCGCTGGCCATGGGGCGCGGCGATCATCTTGCCAAAGGTCCCTTCGGGTCCCGCCGCGCCGCCGTTGAGCTGGTTGCTCAGCGCGCGCGCGCTGAGCAACCGCAGCAGCTCGCCCTCGACATACAGCTTGGCCGCCTCGTCGCGATAGGCGGGGTCGGCGATGGCGCCGGTCGCGATCATGCCGTGGACCAGTTCGCGCGCGGTCGGGCCGCCGCCCCACACCGCGCCCGGCTTGGTCATGCTCTGCCGCTCGGTCTGGAGCTGCTCCATGGCGATCCGCCAGCCGTCGCCTTCCTCGCCCAGCCGGCGGCTGGCCGGAACGCGCACGTCCTCCAGGAAGACCTCGCAATATTCGCTGGCCTCCTCCGTCATGTCGGCGATCGGCTGCACGCGGATGCCAGGCGAGTCCATGTCGATGATGAATTGCGAGATGCCCTTGTGACGCGGCAGGTCGGGGTTGGTGCGCGCCAACAGCACGCCATGCGTCGCCCGGTTGGCGGAGGAGGTCCAGATCTTGTGGCCGTTGATGACGTAATCGTCGCCGTCGCGGCGCGCCTGGGTGCGCAGGCTGGCGAGGTCGGACCCGCCGGCCGGCTCGGAGAACAGCATGCACCACCGCGCCGAGCAGTCGAGCGCCGACGGCAGCAATTCCGCCCGCTGCTCGGCCGTCCCCCAGCTCAGCAGCGCCTGCCCGCACTGGTTGATCGCCACCATGTTGAAGGTGAGCGGGTGGGCGATCCCGGCACGGCTATATTCCTGCTCGATGATGATCATCAGCTCGGGATCGGCGCCGACGCCCCAGGGCGCCGGCCAGTTCGCCGCCGTCAGCCCGCGCGCGGCGAGATCGGCGTACGAGGCGTCGGGGTGGTGATCGAACCAGCGCCGGTACTCGACGCGGCGGGGATGGTCCTCACCGGGCAGGCTCAGGTCCACGACAGTTCTCCTATTGGTCCGACCTATTTAGATCGCAACGAATGCACAGGTCAATTCAGGGGATCAGCACCGCCTTGACGCACCTGCCCGCGGCCTGGTCGGCGATCGCTCGGTCAATCTCGGCCATGGGATAGGTACTGACCAGGCGATCAAGCGGAAACCGGCCGGCGATGAACAGGTCTACCAGCTCGGGGATGAAGGTCGCGGGATTGCTGTCGCCCTCGCAGACGCCGCGGATGGTCAGACCTCGGCCAGTGACGTCGAGCAACGACATGGCCAACATGGCACGAGGGTCGGCGGGCACCCCGACCAGCCCCAGCGTTCCCCGCCGACCCATGGCGCCAAGCGTGGCGGCGATGACGTCGAGGCGCGCGGTCGTGTCCAGCGCGAAGGCGACCCCCTCGGGCAACACCGCGCGGACCGCTTCGTCCAGATCGGTCGCGCCGGGATCGATGACGTGTGTCGCGCCAAGTTCCAGCGCCAGACCGCGCCGCGCCGCGAACGGCTCGCTGAGGATGATCGTGGAACAGCCCCTCACGACAGCGGCCATGACCGCCGCCAAGCCAACCGGGCCTCCGCCCAGGATCAGGACGGAGGAACCGGTCGGCACGTCGAGCGAGCGCAATACGGCGCCCGCGCCGGTCTGCAAGCCGCAGCCCAGCGGACCAAGGAACGCAAGGGGCGCTTCCGGGGCGACCCGGATCGCGTTGCGTTCACGGGCGAGCGCGTGGGTGGCGAAGCTGGATTGGCCGAAGAAAGCACCGCCGATCGGGCCGGCGGCATCACGGATCGTATCGCGTGTCCCGACGAAGTTGAGCGCGCCGAAGCTGGCGCAATAGGCGGGCTGGTCCTGCGAGCACTGCCCGCACGCGCCACAGGACAGGAAGGTGAGCACCACCGCATCGCCCGGACGCAGGGCGGCGACGTCCGGCCCCACCGTTTCGACGATCCCGGCGCCCTCGTGGCCCAGCACGACTGGCAGTGCGACCGGCAACTGGCCGTGCAGGGCCGCTACATCCGTGTGACATAGGCCCGTGCCGACGATGCGCACCAGTACCTGATCGCCGACCGGCTCGGTGACCCGGACCGGCTGATAGATCAGCTGTGCGCCCGTCTTTCGCGCCACCGCCGCCATCGCCTCGATTGCTTCCACCCTCGCCTTTTCCTGCTCGCCATGCCGATGCGTCGACCCGGTTGACTAATGGTCAGTCCAATACTAGCCAATGTCAAGATAGGAGCCCGCAGAGGCTTGGAAACACGAGACAGGCGCGGCTCGCGAGCCGCTCAAAGGGAGGATGGCACATGATGGCAAGTTCACGAATCCTGGGTGCGTCGATGCTGGTGCTGGCATCGGCCTTGGCGGCACCCGTGGCGGCACAGACGGTGCCCCAGAGCGGCACCGCGTCCGATCCTGCGCCGCAGAAGGCCGACAATCCCGCTTCCTCAACCACCGACGATACCGCCGCCTCGCGCGCGACAGCGCCCGACGGCGATGTCGTGGTCACCGCCCGACGGCGCGACGAGCGGTCGCTGGACGTCCCCGTCGCGATTTCCGCGATCAGCGGCGCGACGCTGGAAACCAAGAACATCACCTCGCTTGCCGTCATCGGGCAACAGGCGCCGTCGGTGAAGATCGAAACCAATATCGTCGGTTTCGGCGGCCTGCTGACGATCCGTGGCGTCTCCAGCGCGACCTCGACTTCCTCGATCGAGCAGGCCGTCACAACCAACATCGACGGCATCCCGATCAGCTTTGCCGGCGTCGTGCGCCTAGGCCAGTTCGATCTGGGTCAGGTCGAGATCCTGCGCGGTCCCCAGGCGCTGTTCTTCGGCAAGAACGCGACCGGCGGCATCATTTCGCTGCGCTCGGCCGAGCCGACCGACCGGCTCGACGTGCTCGGCCGCGCCGGCTACGAGTTCGAGGCGGGCGAGTATTTCTTCGAGGGCCACGTCTCGGGGCCGCTGTCCGACACACTGAAGGCACGCCTCGCGGTCCGTTATTCCGACATGGACGGCTATCTCGATAACATCGTGCCCGCGGGCACTCCAGGGGCGTTTCTTCCCCGGCACCGCAAGGCGCCGGGCACGAGCGAGACATCCATCAAGGGTTCGGTCGTCTTTACGCCCGACAGCGCGCTCACGATCAAGCTGCGCGGGGCATACGGCAAGGTCGATACGCAAGGCAGTGCGCTGTCCCAACGCTATTACTGTCCGTTCGGCGTCCCCCAAGGCCCGTCGCGCTATGCCGGCGAGACCGATTGCAAGCTCGACAACCGGACCTCGTCAGGCGACCTTAACCCCGCGCTGCATAACATCGACCCGCGCTTCCCGGCGGACGGCGTGCCCTTCACCAACTTGAAGCAGGCACTAGCTATCGCCGAGATCGCCTACAACTTTACCGACGGCCTCACTCTGTCGTCGCTGACGGGCTATTACCACCTGACGCTGAACTCGACCGACCAGCTGAACTTCGGTCCGCAAGCGATCGTCAACTACGCCGATTCAACGCGCAAGCACACATTTTCCGAGGAAGTCAGGCTGACCTCGTCCTTCACCGGACCGTTCAACTTCATGGGCGGCGTCTTCTATCAGAGGGACAGCTTCAAGGAGGGCAACCTTTTCGTGATCGCGGGGACGGCCCTGCCCAGGCTGCGCTTCCTGCTCGGCGGCCATACGGTATCGCCGTTCATCCAAGCCAGCCTCAACCTCTTCGCGGGCGTGACCGCGTCGGGCGGCGTCCGCTACACGCACGAGGTCAAGACGCAACACCTGGACCGCTTCGACACGCAGGTGCCGCACCGTACCACCTTCAATGACTGGTCGCCGGAGGCGACGCTGTCCTGGAAGCCCACGAAGGACGTCAACCTGTACGGCTCGTATAAGGAGGGGTACAAATCCGGTGGCTTCCAGACGGAGTTCACGTCGTTCCCCGTCCTTCTCGCCCGCGGGTTCCCCGTCAACAACGCCTATGGCGCTGAAACGGTGAAGGGCTTCGAGGCCGGCGCCAAGGCGAACCTGATCGGGCGCACCCTGCGCGTGAACCTCGCCGCCTATGACTTCAAATATTCGAACCTGCAGCTCGGTCGCTTCGACCCGGTCACCATTTCCACCTTCATCGAGAATGTCGGCGCCTCGCGCACCAAGGGCATCGAGGGCGACCTCACCTACAACACCCCGCTGGAGGGGCTGAGCCTCACCGCCGCCGCCGCATACAACCGATCGCGTTACATCCGCTATCAGTCGGCCTGCTACAATGGGCAGACCGCCGCGCAGGGCTGTGATCTCGCGACCCGGACGCAGAACCTGGCCGGCCGTCCCCTGCCCCGCGCGCCTGAATGGTCGGGCAACCTCAACGCGGACTATGCGGGCCAACTGAATGCTGACATCCGCTATCACCTGAGTGCGGGCGCGACCTTCTCGGGCAGATATGAGACCCTGTCGGAGTCGATCCCCGGCGCGCGGCAGAAAGCTTACGCGCTGTACGACGCGGGCATCGCGTTCGGCCCGACCGATGAACGCTGGGAGATCGCATTCATCGGGCGCGATCTGTCGAATCGTTTCTATGCGTCGGGCGGCGCGCAGGTGCCGGTGACCGGCAGCGCCACGGTGCCGTCGGACGTGTTCACCACGGGAAATCGTGGGCGCGAGCTGATCGCACGCCTCACGATCCACCCCTTCCGCTAGGACGATGGCGCCGACGATCGTTCTGCTGGCGGGCGCCTGGCACGGCAGCTGGTGCTGGGAACGTGTCGTGCCGCTGCTGGAAGCGGCGGGGCGCCGGGTGCTCGCGCCGGACCTGACCGGCATGGATGGCACTGCCGTGGCTGCGGCGGACATGAGCCTGGCACGCTGGGCCGACGCGGTCGCCGACCTCGTCGCCCAGCAGCCGGAGCCCGTGATACTGGTCGGGCACAGCCGCGCCGGCCTCGTCATCAGCGAGGTGGCCGAGCGGGTGCCGGCGCAGATCGCGACGCTGGCGTACCTGGCGGCGTTCCTGGTGCCGTCCGGCCGGACCCTGCTTGACTGCCTCGCCGCGCAGCCCGGCGGGCGCGCGGGCGCCGCGATGGTGCCGCAAGCCGACGGCTCGGCGCTGTTCGACCCCGCCGCGGTCGGGCCGGTCTTCTACAACGTCACCGAGCCGGCCTGGGTCGAGCGGGCCAAGGCCAGGCTGGTCCGCGAGCCGATCGCCACCTTCGCGACCTCCCTTCGCCTCACCGCCGAGCGCTACGGCGCCGTCCGGCGCGCCTATGTCGAATGCGCCTTGGACCAGGCGATTCCCTTGGCGCTGCAACGCACGATGCAGGCGGCATTGCCCTGCGACCCCGTGATCACACTCGACAGCGATCACTCGCCCTTCTACTCTGCGCCCGAAGCGCTGGCGGCGTGCCTATTGGGTCTAACCTAGCCCACCCACTCGACGTGAAGCGGCAGGCGCTTCAGCCCGTTGACGAAATATGATTGCAGGGTCGCCGGCTTGCCCGCCAGCTCCGCCGACTTGAGCGCCGGGATTAACCGCGTAAACAACGCCACCATCTCCTGACGCGCGAGGTGCTGGCCCAGGCAATTGTGCGCGCCGGTGCCGAAGGCGAGGTGCCCCGTGGCGGGCCGGTCGATGTCGAAGGCTTCGCCATGCGCGAACACCGCCTCGTCCCGGTTGGCGGACGCGTAGCAGAGCATCAGCCAGTCGCCCGCCCCGATCTCCTGGTCGCCGAGCCGCGTGTCGGCGGCGGCGGAGCGCATGAATGTCTTGACCGGGGTGGCCCAGCGGATCGCCTCCTCCACGAAGCGTGGGATGTCGGCCGGCTGCGCCCGCAGCCGCTCCAGCAACGCTGGCTGGGTCGCCAGCGCCCACATCCCCGCCGCGGTGGACGACGAGGTCGTGTCGTGCCCGGCGGTGGCGATGATGATGTAATAGGCGAGCGCGTGGGCATCGCTGATCGGCTCCCCGTCGATCCGCGCGTTCGCGATCACCGACGCGATGTCGTTGCGCGGGTTGGCGCGGCGGTCGGCGGTGATGCCGGCGAAATAGGCGTCGAACTTGGCCATCGCCTCGGCCAGCGCGCGGCCGTGCAGCGCCGGGTCGTCGAGCGCCAGGGTGTCCGGCACCGTGTCGGGATCCTGCGGCCCGAGCAACTCCTGCGTGAGCCTGAGCATCAGCGGATAGCCGTCCTCCGGCACGCCCAGAATCTCCATGATGACGCGCAGCGGATAGTGCAGCGCCACGTCCTGCACGAAGTCGCACGCGTTCCCGCGCGCCCTGAACCCCGCCACCGCCTCGTCCGCGATCACCGCGACGCGCTCGGCGACGGTCTTCAGGTGCTTGGGCATGAACCACGCCTGAGTGAGCAGGCGGTGCTTCATATGCTCGGGCGCGTCCATCTGGATCAGCGTCTTGAGCGGCGTCGGCGCGCCGCCCGCCATAGCGCGCATCAGCTTCTCGGTGGCTTGGTTGCGCAGCACCGACGGCCGGTCGCCATAGGGGAACAGCCGGCTGTCGCGGCTCACCGCCTGGACGTCGGCGTGCCGGGTCAGCACCCAGAACGGATCGAACCCGGGCGTGGCGCACCGCGACACCGGGGCGTTCGCGCGGAGCCAGCGATAGGTCTCATAGATGCGCCCGTCGGCATAGGTCCTGGGATCGGTGATCGTCAGCGCGTGCTCGGCGGGCATGTCGCGGGGGCTCATGCGGCGCGCTCCGACCTCCGAAAGGCGCCGGCCGCGATCTCCCGATCGACCCAGTCGGGGGCATAGCCCATCTCGGCGAGTATCTCGACGGTATGTTCGCCGATGAGCGGCGGCGGCGTGGGGGTGGGGGCGCGCTCGCGGCCCGGCACCCCCGCCCCGGGCGCCGCCCCGCAGGGCGGGCTGGGGGGGGGGGGGGCTCCGGCGCTCTCCCGCACATGGGGCTCGGCCAGCCACTCGCCATAGTCGCGGACGCGCTCGGCCATGACGCCGTTGGCGGCGAGGCGCTCAAGCACCGTGGCGGTGTCGATCGCGGCGAAGGCGGTGTGCAGCCGCTCGTTGATCTCCCCCAAATAATCGAGCCGCGCGTTGGGCGTCGGCCAGCGCGGGTCCGTCGCCAGGTCCGGGCAGTCGAGCGCCGCGCAGACCGCGGCGAAATGAGTCGCGCGCATCCCGTTGATCACGACATAGCCATCGCTGGTGCGGTACATGCCCGAGGGGACGTAGAGCGGCATCGTCCGGCCGCCGGTGTCCACCCATTCCATTATCTTCGCGGCCTGGAAGGCCGCGGCGGACTGGGCCAGGCTGATGTCCAGATAGGCGCCCTGGCTAAAGCGCAGCCGGCGGATCAGCGCGGCGGCGATCGCCTGGAACGCGTACAGCCCGGTGAGCCCGTCGACCACGATCATGCCGCTGCGGTGCGGCGTGCCGTCGGACGTGTGGTTCATCCGCATCATGCCCGAATAGGCCTGGATCAATGCGTCGGTGGCAGGGGCGCGGGCGTTGGGCCCCTGCTGACCGTAGCCTGAGATCGAGGCGTAGATGACGTGGGCATTGTTCGCGCGCACGCTGTCATGGTCCAGGCCCAGCTTCGCCATCACGCCGGGGCGGTAGCTCTCGACGACGATGTCCGCCTCCGCCGCCATCCGCCGCGCCACGTCGATGCCGGACGGCGACTTCAGGTCGATCGCGACCGAGCGCTTGGCGGCATTGAAGGCGCGGAAGTGGATCGTCTCCTGATCCACCCGCCGGCCCAGCACCCGGCCCCAGTCGCCGTCGATCGGCTCGACCTTGACCACGTCGGCGCCGTGCAGCGCCATCAGCATGGTCGCGTGCGGGCCGGCGACGCCCTGGCTTGCGTCGAATACCTTCAGGCCAGCGAACGCCTGCTCGCTCATGCCACCCGCTCCCTGCCCGTCATCGGCTCCGGTGCAGCCATGCCCGGCCCGACCGCCGCGCCTGCCCTGCCCAGCGCTTCCATCTCGTGCTGTCCCAAACCGAGGAGGTCACGGAGCACGTCGTGCGTGTGCTCGCCATGCAGGGGCGCGCGCGCCGGCGCGGCGAGCGGCGTATCCGCGAAGCGCATCGCCGACGCGATATCAGGCACGTCGCCGATCGTATCGGGGAGCCAAGAAGCCATTGTCCGCGAGCGAATTATCGGATCGGCGAACGCTTGGCCGACGGCGTTGACCAGCCCGCCGGGCACGCCCGCGCGCCGGAATTTCTCCGCCCAGGCGGCGCGCGTGTCCCGCCGGAACGCCGCGCCGATCGCCGCGAGCAGCGGCTAGGCGTTCGCGACCCGCGCGCCCATGCTGGCGAAACGCGGGTCGCTCGCGAGATCTGCATCGTCCAGCACGTCGAGCGCCAGCCGCTGGAAGAAACGATCATTGGCGCAGCAGATGAAGAGGTCGCCGTCCGATGCGGCGAAGCGGCCGAACGGCTGCGCCATGACGCTGCCGTTGCCCGCGCGCGCCGGCTCCTTGCCGTCGATGAGATAGCCGATGCCCTTGTAGCTGAGCAACGCCATCGCCTGGTCGATCAGCGCCAGGTCGAGCTGCTGCCCGCGCCCCGTCCGCCCGCGCGCCACCAGCGCGGCGAGCACCGCGTTGGCCGCCATCATCGCGGTGGTGAGGTCGACGATCGGCAGCCCCATCAGAACGCCGTCGCTCTCCGGCCCGCCGTTCAGCGCCATCAGCCCGCTCTCGGCCTGCACGACCTGGTCGAAGCCGGCGCGCGACGCCCATGGCCCGTCGCGGCCATAGGCGGAGATGGAGCAGGTGATCAGCCGGGGGTTGTCGGCCGCCAGCGTCGCGTGGTCGAGCCCGAAGCGGGCCAGCACGCCCGCCGAGTAGTTCTCGATCACCACGTCGGCCCGCAGTGCCAGCGCACGTACGACGCGCCGGCCTTCAGGCTGGTTGAGGTCGAGCGCGACCGCGCGCTTGTTGCGGTTGACCGCCAAAAAGGCGCCGCCCATGCCGTGGACCGAGGGGCGAAGCTGGCGAAAGTCGTCGCCGCGGCCACTGTTCTCGATCTTGATGACGTTGGCGCCGAGGTCGCCCAGGATCATGCCGGCATAAGGGCCGGCGATGAAGTGGCCAAACTCCACCACCTCGATGCCGTCCAGCGGCGTCGGGCCGGATGCGCGGGGCGGCGGCGGCGGCAACGGTACCGGGCTCATTGGAAACTCCTCCCGCTCGATCGGCGACGCTCTGACATCGTCCTGCTTGCCGATTACGGTTGCATCGCCGGAACCGTCAAGCCAAAATGGACAGACCATTACGAAAGCTTTCGCATGGATGAGATCGGCCTGCTGCTCACGGATATGGTATCGCGCCTTCTCGATGCGCGGGAAGGCGAGGCGGACTTCCGGCCCGGCGTCGACGATGCGATCGCGGCGGCGCGGCTCGAGGAGTTGGGGCTGACGAAAGCGATGATCGCCGAGGAGCTGGGCGGATCGGGGCTGCGCCCGGCCAACCTGCTGCCCGTTCTGCGCGTGCTTGGCCGCTTCCTGGCCTTCGTGCCGACCGCCGAACGGATTTTCGCGCACTGGCTGTCAAGCCTTACCGGCGCGGCGGTGCCGTTTGATGCCGTCGCCGCGCACACAACCGTCGAGCAGACGGGCGAGCGCGCCCGTGGCGTCGCGGATCGAGTCGCTTGGGATGATGGAATTGGGACGGTCGGCGTGGCGATTGGCGATGCCGACCTGATGCTGCTGCCCGTCTCGGCTTCTTCGTGGAGCGTTGCGGTCGAGCGTACGTTGGCGGGGGAACGGCGCGCGACGGTCGCGTTCGATACGCCACTGGTCCAGGGCGGCCGCATCGCGGGGCTGACCGGTTGCGGACTCCTGGCGCTCGGTGCGGCCATCCGGTGTCAGCTGATGGCGGGCGCGCTGGCGCGGGTGCTGGAGCTGACCGTCCGCTATGTCGGCGAGCGCAGGCAGTTCGGCCGGTCGCTGGGTCAGTTCCAGGCGATTCAGCATCAGGTGGCGTTGATGGCGGGCGAGGTCGCCGCGGCGCAGGCCGGCGCCGACGCGGCCGCCGAGGGATTCGGCATGCCGCCCGACGTTCCGGCGATCGCGGCGGGCAAGGTCCGATGCGGCGAGGCGGCGGGCAAGGTCGCCGCCATCGCTCACCAGCTGCACGGCGCGATGGGCTATGCCGCAGAGCACCCGCTGCACCGCCTGACCAAGCAGCTCTGGACGTGGCGGGAGGAATGGGGATCGGAAAGCCATTGGGCCGGCGTGCTCGGCCGCGCCGTCGTGGCGCGCGGCGATATCTGGTCATCGCTCGCGCCCCTTGCGGAACAGGCCCCGGTCGGAGAGCCGGTCGATGCTTGACGCCGTGACCTTCGCGCCACCGCCGCCGCTCGCCGCGCCCGAACTTCGCCGGGAGGTCCGCGCCTTCCTGGCGGAGCAGCTCACCGACCTGCCGCCGCGCCGGCGCGCGCTGAGCTGGATGGGCAGCGACCCTGCCTTCAGCCGGGCGCTGGGCGAGCGCGGGTGGATCGGCATAACATGGCCGCGCCGCTATGGCGGGCACGAGCGGAGCGCGCTGGACCGCTACGTCGTGATGGAGGAACTGCTCGCCGCCGGCGCCCCGGTCGGTGCTCACTGGATCGCCGACCGGCAGAGTGGCCCGCTGCTGCTCCAGCGCGGCACGGAAGAACAGCGCGCGCGGGTGCTGCCTAGCATCGCGGCGGGCAACTGCTATTTCTGCATCGGCATGAGTGAGCCGGACGCCGGATCGGACCTGGCCGCCGTACGGACCCGCGCGTCGGAGGTTGATGGCGGCTATCGCGTCAGCGGGACCAAGCTGTGGACCACGGGCGCGCACCTCGCGCATTACATGGTGCTGTTCTGTCGGACAGGCGCCGGCCCGGACGAGCGGCGCGCCGGGACCAGCCAGTTCCTGCTCGACCTGACGGCGCCGGGCGTGACGATCCGGCCGGTCACGGACATGACGGGCGCGCACCATTTCAACGAGGTGGTCCTGGACGAGGTCTTCCTGCCGGCCGACGCGCTGATCGGTCGCGCGGGCGACGGCTGGGAACAGGTGATGAGCGAGCTCGCGCTCGAGCGCAGCGGGCCCGAGCGGTTTTTCTCGTCCTTCGAGCTGTTGCAGCAGCTCTGCCAGGTGATCGGGCGGCACCCGAACGACAAAGCGGCCGAGGCGATCGGCCGAATCGTCGCGCACGTGGCCACGCTGCGGCGACTGTCACAGTCGGTGGCGGGGGCATTGGAACGCGGCGAGAACCCCTCGGTCCAGGCCGTAATCGTCAAGGATTTAGGCGCTACGCTGGAACAGGAGATCCCAGAGATCGCCCGACAACTGGTGGCGGTGGAACCGGACGTCCACGCCGCCTCGGAGTTCGCGGCGACGCTCGCCGTCACGCTGCTGACCGCGCCGTCCTTCTCGCTACGCGGCGGGACGCGCGAGATCTTGCGTGGCATCATCGCGCGCGGGTTAGGCCTGCGCTGATGGGGTGACCGGGGATGGGGGAATCGGGCGCAAGTCGATGGGCGGGCTGTCCACGCCGTCGCCCGCCGCCGGTCCCGGCAAGGGATGGCTTGCGACATAACGCTCCAGCGCGTCCATGTGCCGCCGCAGCCGGTTGGTCGCCACGGCGGCATCGCGCTGGCGGATCGACTGCACGATTACACGGCGCGCCGATACGAACTCGGGCAGCACCTGCAGCTCCGTGCGATGCAGCAGCTCGCGCACCGTTCCGCCCAATGATGCGATCAGAAGCGCCAGGATGTCGTTGTGCGCGGCTTGACCCAGCAGCTCGTAGAAGTCGCTGATCGCGATGATCGCGCTTTCCGCGTCGCCCTGTGCGTAGCTGCGTTCGGTCAGGTCTATGTTGGCGTCAAGATCGATCAGGTCGCCAAGGGTCGCGCGCTCGCAGGCCGCGCCGATCGCGGCGGACAGCAGCGCGCTGCGCACCTCCGTAAGCCAGGCGATCGGCGCTTTGGCGAGGAATAGCAGATCGTGGAGCGATCGCGTCAGCCCGTCGGAGCTGAGCTGCCGGACGAAGGCGCCGCCGCTGACCCCCAGCTCGAATTGCAGCAGGCCCGACATTTCAAGAGACCGTAGCGCCTCGCGTACGGCCGCGCGGCTGACCTTGAGCTGCGCGGCAAGGTCGCGTTCCGCGGGCAGGCGATCGCCCGGCTTGATGCGGCCTTGCGCCAGCTCGGCGCGGATGCGATCGCACACCTGCTCAAAGGCGCGCGGGCGCTTCTGCTTGGCCGGGGCAGCTGACGAGTGTGCTTTTGTCAATGAAAGTGCCTTGAAACGACGCGCGTGTCACCCCGCTCGTGTCGCCCTGCATGGGTAGTCGCCTTTGCCATGTCAAACGGTTCACCCGGCCCGCTCACCCTGCCGCCCAAACGCCCCAACACGGCCGACCTGATCCTGCGGGCGGCGTCGCGAGTGATCGTTGAAAGACGCTCGCTGGACGTGAACGTCGCCGATCTCGCTGATGAGAGCGGGGTGAGCAAGGCGCTGATCCGTTACCATTTCGACTGGCCCACCGGCTTGCTGCGCGCGCTCACCGTGCGGGACGCGGCCGAGATGGCGACGGCGGTGCGGGTGGTGCTGGGGGAACGCGTGACGGCAGCCACGATTGAACAGCCCTTGGCGGAGATCGTGCGACTGCACCTGGCCCGGCCCTATGGGCCCGCGCTGCTGCGTCACGCGGTCGAGGCGGGCTGGAGCGACCTCGCCGCCGGCGGCGCCCCGCCCCCGCGCGGGGGGCGGCGCGCGCACCCCCACCCCGCGGCCGCGCCGCGGCGGCCGCCGGGGGGGGCGGCGGGCGGCCCCCCCCCCGCCGCCCCCGCCGCGCGGCCGGCGTTCGGGGCGCTACGCGAGATCGCCAAGCAGGGCGAGGCGCTGGGCGCGTTTCGACGCGTCGACCCGCTCCTGCTATACGGAGAAGTCGTTGCCGCGTGCGACGCGCTATTCCTCGGCGACGCGCTGCTCGCCGTGGTCGCGGCGGACATCGGCGCCGAGCGACCGACGCCTGACCAACTGAGTAGCCACCTGATCGAGCGGATGCTCACCGGCGTTCGCCGTACCCGCTGAATCGCTGTGTCCTGCTTGACAGGGGCGTTCTGGCGCATAGTAATGGTCCTACCAAAAGGAGAGGTCGTTACGGCTATGGTCGCCCTGTTGTTCACGGACCCAGCCGGCGCGCGCCATGCGGTCGATGCTGCTGTCGGCGCGTCCGTCATGGAAACTGCCGTTCTGGCAGGGCTCGACGGCATCGACGCCGACTGCGGCGGCGCCTGCAGCTGCGCCACTTGCCACGTCTATGTCGATACCGACTGGCTGGACCGCGTCGGCCCGCTTGCCGACTGCGAGGACGCGCTGCTCGATCTCGTGTCCGAGCGGCGCGCCGGCTCGCGCCTGTCCTGCCAACTCACGCTCACGCCCGACCTGGACGGACTGGCCGTGACCATTCCGGAGTCACAGGGTTGAACGCCGCCGTCGACACGCCAAGCCGTATGCTCGTCGATGACGATCCCGCGCGGGCGCTGTTCCGGGTCGGGCGCGACGCGTTCACCGACGACGCGGTGCTGGCCCGCGAGCGCCGGTACATCTTCGACACCTGCTGGCTCTACCTCGGCCATTCGTCGGAGCTTGCCGCCGCCAACGACTATGTGACGCGCGACGTCGGCGGGCGCTCGCTGATCTTCAACCGAGACCGCAAGGGCGAGGTCCGCGCCTTCTACAATGTCTGCCCGCACCGCGGCGCGGCGGTGGTGCGCGAGCGCTCGGGGCGGGCGATCTCTTTCCGCTGCTTTTACCATGGATGGGCGTTCAACAATAACGGTCAGTTCGGCTCCCGCTTCGACGCCGAGACCTATCCGGCCGACTTCAACGCGGAAGGCTGCGCCAACCTGCGCGCGGTGCCGCGGCTTGCCCGCTATCGCGACTTCTGGTTTGTCAACTTCACGCCCGACGGGGAGGGCCTGGCCGAGTATCTGGCCGATGCCGCCGAGATGCTCGACCTGGTGTCCGACCATTCCGACCAGGGCATGGAGATCGTCGGCGGCACCCAGGAATACAGCATCCGCGCCAACTGGAAGCTGTTGGTGGAGAACAGCTTCGACGGCTATCATGCGTCGGAGACCCACTCGACCTATCTCGATTACCTGACGGACGCCGCCGGCGCCGGCGCGCCCGCCAAGGCCGGCGGCGGCGGTGGCCGCCCGTAGCTGTCGCGCGCCTTTGACCTCGGCCATGGCCATGGCGCGATCGAGTACAACGCCGGCTGGGGCCGGCCGATCGCACAGGCGATCCCCGCCTGGGGGCCGGAGGGCAAAGCGGTGGTCGACGCGGCACGCGCGCGGCTGGAGGTGCTGCACGGGCCCGAGCGCGCGCGGCGCATCGCGCGCGGCAACCGCAACGTGGTGATCTTCCCCAACCTGGTCGTGAACGACATCATGTCGCTGACCGTCCGGACCTTCTACCCCGAAGCGGTGGACCGGCTGAACGTCACCGGCTGGGCGCTGGCGCCGCGGGGCGAGGACCCGGTCTTTCGCCGTCGTCGGCTGGAGAACTTCTTGGAGTTCTTGGGCCCGGGCGGCTTCGCGACGCCCGACGACATCGAGGCGCTGGAGTCCGCGCAGGACGGATATCGCCGCTCCGACGGGCTATTCAACGATATCTCGCGCGGGATGGCGCGGGCCGACAAGCGGCACGACGACGAGGAACAGATGCGTGTCTTCTGGCGCGAATGGAGCCGGCGCGTCGAGGGCGTGCGATGAGCGCCCCCGCTGACCGCGACGCGGTGGCCCGGTTTCTGTTCGACGAGGCGGCGCTGCTCGACGCGTGGCGGCTGGACGACTGGCTCGCGCTGTTCACCGATGACGCGGTGTATGAGGTGCCGCCGGCCGGCTCCGCGGCGGACGTCAGCGCGACCGACATGCTGTTCTACATCGCCGACGACCGGTTCCGGCTGGGCCATCGCGTCGCCCGGCTCAATAAGCCGGAGGCGCATTCCGAGTTTCCGCGCTCGGTTTGCGCGCGGCTGATCAGCAACGTTCGGGCTGCGGTCGCGCGCGACGGCGAGGTAGAGGCGGACTGCGCGTTCGTCACCTTTCGGTCCAAGAACGGCGTCACCGACATCTTCCCCGGCCGGCACCGCTACCGGCTCCGGCCCGCGGCCGGCGGCTTCAGGATCGCCTGGAAGCGCACCGATCTCGCGCTGGAGTCGCTGCGGCCGCAAGGACGGGTGAGCATCATCCCATGACCCTGCCCGAGGAGGCCGTCGTGAGCGACAGGAACGCCATCCGCTACGTCCGGCTCGGCTATGTGGCGCTTAACGTCGCCGACCTCGACCGTTCCGCGGCCTTTTACGAGAGTATGGTCGGGCTCGAGCGGGTCGCCGCGCCGGCCGGGACCGCCCTGTTCCGGTGCAGCGACCGTCATCACGACATCGCGCTTTATCAGGGCGAGCCGGGGCTGAAGCGGTTCGGCTGGGAAATGGAGAGCGACACAGCGCTCGGGACCGTGCGCGCGGCTCTCGAGGGCGCGGGCGTGGTAACGCGCGATATCCCCGCCGACGATCTTGCCGCGCTAGGGCTGGCGGCCGGGCTGCGCGCGGTCGAACCGACCACGGGCGCGACCTTCGAATTCTTTCTCGCCGCCCCCGCGGCCGCAACGCCTTACACGCCGACCCATACCCGGATCGAGCGGCTGGGGCACCTGGTGCTCGCCAGCCCGACCCCGGACGACACGGAACGGTTCATGACCGACGTGCTAAACTTTCGCGTATCGGACCGCGTAGAGGGCGTCGCCTGCTTCATGCGCTGCTTTCCCAACCCGCTCCACCACAGTTTCGGCGTCGGCCGGGCACGGAGCGGCGAGGCGATGCTGCAGCACGTCAACTTCATGGTCACGGAGATCGACGATATCGGCCGGGCGCTGAATCGCTTTTGCCGTGGCGACGTGCCGATCGTGTTCGGGCCGGGGCGCCATCCGACGTCCGAATCGGTATTTCTCTACTTTCTCGACCCCGACGGGCTGACCGTCGAATATAGCTACGGCATGGAAGAGTTCCCCGAACTCGGGGATCGCGCGCCGCGCCAGTTTCCGCTCGCGCCCGAGTCGGTCGATGTCTGGGGCGGCCGCGCCGAGCGGGCATTCGGTCAGGTGGGCACGATTGAGCGCACCGACGCGTGACGGCATTCAAAGGCCAGGTCGCGATCGTCACCGGCGCCGCCAGCCCGATCGGCCTGGCGGTCGCGGACGCGCTGGTCCTGGCGGGCGCCCGGCTCGTGCTGGGCGACCTCGACGCCGACGCGCTGGCGGCGGGAGCCGCCCCGTTCGACGATCCCGTCACCATCGCCGGCGACCTGAGCGTGGAGGAAGGCGCGGCCGCGCTCGTCGATGCGGCGATGGCACGGTTCGGGAAGATCGACATCCTGGTCAACAACGCCGGCGGCGGAGTGATCCGGCCGTTCCTGTCGCACACGCCCCGCTCGCTCAAGGCGACGATCGACCGCAACCTGTGGACCTGTCTGTGGATGTGCCGGGCCGTGCTGCCGCACATGGTGGCGGCGGGCTATGGCCGTATCGTCAACCTGGGCGCGGACTCGGTGCGCAACGGCCTTGCCGCGCACGCCGCCTACAATGCCGCCAAGGGCGGTATGCATGGCCTGACCACCGGGCTGGCGCGCGAATTCGCGCCCCATGACATCACGGTCAACACGGTCGCCCCCTCCATAATCCGCACGCCGCAGGTGGAACAGGCGATCGCGGCGGGCAACCCGCTGATCGACGAGTTCCTGGCCGTCATTCCCAAGGGGCGCCCCGGCGAGGCCGCCGAAGTAGCGGGCATGGTCGCCTATCTCGCCGGCCCCGATGCTGGGTTCGTCACCGGCCAAGTCATCAGCGTCAATGGCGGGAGCACCATGTTGTGAGCGAGACGTCCATGCCGGTCATGCGGGAGCCCGAGGCGCGCCAGGTCGAGGTGCTGGGCTCGCGCGTCGCCTATCACGACGTTGGCGGCGGGGACACCACCCCCGTGCTGCTCGTCCATGGCGGCGGCCCCGGCGCGAGCGGGTTTGGCAATTTCAGCCGCAACATGGAGGCGCTGGCGCGCGACCGCCGCGTGCTGGTCATCGACCTGCCCGGCTATGGCGGCTCGGACAACCGCGAGGTCGAGGGCAGCTTGTTCGACGCCTTGTCGGCGGTGCTGCTGTGTTTCCTCGACGCGCTTGGCATCGAGCGGGCGAGCATCGTCGGCAACTCGCTGGGCGCGGGCACCGCGCTGCGCACCGCGATCGACCATCCCGGCCGTGTCGAACGGCTGGTGCTGATGGGCGCGGGCGGCAGCCTGCCGATCCACTCGGTTTATCCCACGCCGGGTCTCGCCAAGATGTTCAACTATTACGCGGGCGACGGGCCGTCCGAGGCCAAGCTGCGGGCGATCCTGAACGAGCTGGTCTTTGACCCGCGCACGATCCCGACCGCGATGATCGAGGCGCGGCTGCAGGCCAGTATGCGCCCCGACGTCATCGCCAATCCGCCGCTCCGCCAGCGCGCGGCCGCCGGCATCCGCGACGACCTGTGGCGCGAGCCGCTGCACAAGGTGAAGCACCCCGCGCTGCTGATCTGGGGCCGGGAGGACAAGGTCATCCCGCTCGATGCCGCCTTCCTGTACGCGCGCACGCTGCCCAACGCGGAGCTGCACGTCTTTCCGCGTTGCGGCCACTGGGCGCAGTGGGAAAAGGCGGGCCCGTTCAACGTGCTGGTCGCCGAGTTCCTGGCCCGGCCATGACGCGGGCCGCTGGCGTGGTGGCGGACGATGTCTGACCCGAGCCGCGCCTGGCGCGCGGTCGACGTGCACAGCCATGTGGTGCCGCCCGACTTCCCGGCCGAGCCGCCGGGCGCGGGCGCCTGGCCCTGTCTCGCCTGCCGGCCCGACGGGCGCCGGGTGCTGGAGTTCGCGGGCAAGCCGTTTCGCCGGCTGGACGACCGCTCCTGGGGCGCGGCCGCGCGGATCGCCGACATGGACCGCGACGGGGTCGCGACCCAGATCGTCTCGCCGATGCCCGAGCTGTTCTCCTACGGCCACGACCCGGCGAAGAGCGCGGCGCTGTGCGACGTCGTCAACGCCGCCACCGCCGCTTTGGTGGCGGAGGCGCCGGGCCGGTTCGCCGGGCTTGGCATCGTCACCATGCAATCGCCCGAGCTGGCGGTCCGGCAACTGACCGAGCTTCGCGCGAGGTTCGGGCTGATCGGGATCGAGATCGGCAGCAACATTGCGGGGGTCCATCCCGGCGATCCGCACTTCCATCCGATTTACGAGGCGGCGGCGGCGCTTGGCCTGATCGTGTTCGTCCACGCCTTCCACCCGCTGTCGGCGGGGTCGGGCGGGCTGGCGCCGGCGTGGACGCCGTTCGCCGGGTTTGTGACCGATGTCGGGCTCGCGGCGGCATCGTTCATCGCTCACGACGTCCCCGCGCGCGCGCCCGGCCTGCGCGTGCTGTTCAGCCATGGCGGTGGCACGCTGGCGGCGATGCTGGGCCGGCTCGACCAAGGGTTCGAGGCGACGGGTGGGTTCGGAGGCACGCTGTCGCGCCCGCCGCGAGAGATCGCGGGCGCGTTCCTCTACGACAGCAACACCTATGACCCGGCACTGCTTCGCCATCTCGCGACGGAGATGGCGCCCGGGCGGGTGATGCTGGGCACCGACTATCCCTATGACATCATGCAGCGCGACCCGCTGGCCTGGCTCAGCGCCGGGCTGCCCACCGCGCTGGCACGCGACATCGCCGGCGCCGGCCGGGCTCTGCTCGAACCTCATTTCGTCACCGCCGTCCCGGAGTCCCATCATGGCTAGCGCCGCCACCCTCGCCCCCGATCCCGCCGCCGCCCACGCGGCGACCATCCCCCTCAGCCCGATGCTGATCGGCGGCTCCCTCCGCGAAGCCGCCGATGGCGGCCCGATCGCGGTGCTCAACCCGGCGACGGAAGAGGAGATCGGCCTTGCGCCCGCCG
>CAXTWJ010000017.1:19144-19377 GCA_964247925.1 uncultured Sphingomonas sp. | reverse complement strand
GCCGGGTGGGGCAGCGGGCCGGAGCGGCGAACACCCATGGTCAAGCTAAACAAGATTTACACCCGCATGGGCGATGACGGCACCACCGGGCTGGTCGATGGGTCGCGCGTGGGCAAGACGGACGCGCGGCTGCACGCGATCGGCGAGGTGGACGAGGCGAACAGCGCGATCGGGGTCGCGATCGGGCGGTTGGCCGGGGGTGAGCTGCGCGAGGGGGGGGTGGGGGTGGAGGG
>CAXTWJ010000017.1:17526-19134 GCA_964247925.1 uncultured Sphingomonas sp. | reverse complement strand
GACCGGTTCGGGCGGGCGCACGACGTGCCGAACCTGTTCGTCTCCGACGGCAGCCAGTTCACGTCCGGCGCCGGCTGCAACCCGACCTTGACGATCGTGTCGCTGGCCATCCGCCAGGCCGACCACATCGCCAACTCGATGAAGCGGCACGACGTCTAGTGGCGCGCATCATCGGCCTGACGCCCCTGGCGGGAGCGGGGGGTGGGGGGGGCCCCCACGGCGGTGAGCTCCGCGAGGCGCTGCTGCGGGTGCAGAATGATCTGTTCGACCTCGGCGCCGACCTCGCCACGCCGGGCGACGATTTTACGCCCGGCGAGATGACGTTGCGGATCGTGGCGGGCCAGGTCGCCTGGCTGGAGGCGCGGATCGACGCCATCACCGCCACCCAGGCGCCGCTGACCAGCTTCATCCTGCCCGGTGGTTCCCAGGCGGCGGCGGCGTTGCACGTCGCGCGTGCGGTGACGCGGCGCGCCGAGCGGGCGCTGGTCGCGGCGGCGCAGGGCGTGCCGCTCAACCCGCTCGCGCTCGCCTACCTCAATCGTTTGTCGGATTTCCTGTTCGTCGCCGCGCGACAGGCGAACGCGGGCGGCGCGGGCGACGTGCTGTGGCGACCGGGCTCGGGTCATTGATCTGAATTGTATCTGCATCGCGTCGTGCTAGGGCGCGGACGGAAGGGAGCGACTCGTGCTCAAGCCTGTCCTCGTCGCGGAGCCCGGGATCGCCGAGCGGTTCCGCGCCGTGCGCGCACTGTCCGCCGCGCTGGCCGCTCCCCTGTCGGATGCGGACGCGACCGTGCAGTCGATGCCCGACGCCTCGCCCACCAAATGGCATCTCGCGCACACGACCTGGTTCTTCGAGACCTTCGTGCTGCGCGATCACGTGCCGGGCTACCGGTTGCACGACGAGCGCTGGCCGTTCCTGTTCAACAGCTATTACGAGGCGGAGGGGCGGCGCCACGCGCGTGACCGGCGCGGCATGGTGACCCGCCCGACGCTGGACGAAGTGCGGGCGTACCGGGCGCACGTCGATGCCGCGCTGATCGACGCGCTGCCGGACCTGCCGAAGGCGGCGCTGTCGCTGGTCGAGCTGGGCTGCCATCACGAGCAGCAGCACCAGGAGCTGCTGGTCACGGACGTGCTGCACCTCCTGTCGGAGAACCCGCTGGAGCCGGCGCTGTATCCGCCCGCGCCCAAGGTGCCGGTCGCGATGCCCGGCCCTATCCGCTGGCTGGAGCAGCCGGGGGGCGTCGTCGAGATCGGGCATGACGGTAACGGCTTCGCCTTCGACTGCGAGGGCCCGCGCCATCGCGTCCTGCTGGAGCCCTATGCGATCGCCGACCGGACGGTGACGAACGGCGAATGGGCGCGGTTTATCGCCGATGGCGGCTATCGGGAGCCGCGCTGGTGGCTGAGTGACGGCTGGGCCTGTGTGCGCGCCGACGATGTGGTCGCGCCGCTATACTGGGAGGAACGGGACGGCGGCTGGACGCGCTTCGGGCTGGACGGCCGTCGCGCGATCGACCCGGCCGCGCCGGTGACGCACGTCAGCTTCTATGAGGCGGATGCCTATGCCAGCTGGGCGGGCGCGCGGCTGCCGACGGAGGCCGAG
>CAXTWJ010000017.1:0-17516 GCA_964247925.1 uncultured Sphingomonas sp. | reverse complement strand
GTTGGCCGGGGGGGGGGGGGGGGGGGGGCCGCGGGTGGGGGTGGGGGGGGGGGCGGCCGCCCCCGGCGCTCCGGCGGGTGGCAACCAGATGGACAGGGCGGGGCCGGTGGAGCCGCGCCCAAGCGGCGGCTTCTTCGGCGATGTCTGGGAATGGACCGGCAGCGCCTATCGCCCTTACCCCGGCTTCCGCGCGGCTGGCGGCGCGGTCGGCGAGTATAACGGCAAGTTCATGGCGTCCCAGTTCGTGCTTCGCGGTGGTTCGTGCGCCACGCCGCGCGGGCACCTGCGCGCGAGCTACCGCAACTTCTTCCACCCACACCAGCGCTGGCAATTCACCGGGCTGCGGCTGGCGCGCGACCTGTGATGCTGAAGCAGGAGGCCGAGGACGGGCAGCGGAGCCTCGCCGATCCGCGGTTCCGCGCGGACGTGCTGGCGGGCCTCGCCGCCCGGCCGCGCGCGATCCCGGCGCGCTGGTTCTACGACCGGCGCGGGTCGGAGCTGTTCGAGGCCATCACCGCGCTGCCCGACTATTACCCGACGCGCACGGAGACCGCGATCCTGCGTCGCGCCTGCCCGGAGGTCGCGACGCTCGCCGGCCCGGGCCGCGCGGTGGTGGAGTTCGGGTCGGGGTCCTCCACCAAGACTCCGATCCTGCTCGGCGCGGCGGCGCCGTCCGCCTATGTGCCGATCGACATCTCCGGCGATTTCCTGCGCGAGTCGTCCAGGGCGCTGGCGGCGGAGCATCCGGGGCTCGCGATACTGCCGGTCGAGGCCGATTTCACCCGGCCGATCCGCCTGCCCGACGCGGTGGCGAACAGCCCCAAGCTGGGCTTCTTCCCAGGCTCCACGATCGGTAACCTGATCCCGCACGCCGCCGTGGACCTGCTCCGCGCGATGCGCGCGTCGCTGGGGGAGGGCGCGCAGCTGCTGATCGGGATGGACCGGATCAAGGATGAGGCCGTGATGGTCAGGGCCTATGACGATGCGGCCGGCGTGACGGCGGCGTTCAACCTGAACCTGCTGGAGCGGATCAACCGCGAGCTGGACGGCACGGTGCCGGTCGAGGCGTTCCGCCATCACGCGCGCTGGAATGACGATCGCGCGCGGATCGAGATGCATCTGGAGGCGACCCGCGACCTCGCCTTCACCGTCGATGGTCGTCCTTTCGCGATGTCGGCGGGCGAGACGATCCACACGGAGAACAGCCACAAATATGGCCCACGCGACGCGCGCATCCTGCTGCGCGCCGGTGGCTGGACGCCGCTCGCCGCGTGGACGGACCCAGGCGACCTGTTCGCGCTCTACCTGGCGGAAGCGCAGGCGGAGCGGCCCGCACCCTAGCGGGTCACGACGCGCGCGCGCCAGGTCGTGATGAAGTCGGTCGAGCCGCGGCATTCGCCCATTGCGCGCTGCTCGACCAGACGGAACGCCGCGCCGTCCCAAGCGAATGACTGGATGGTCCCGCAGTCGCCCAGCCCGCGTCCGCGCGCGAAGCTGGTGAGGCGGCGCGTGGCGGTGTCCCAGCCACCGTTGGTCACGGTATTGGTGGGCCGCTCTCCCATGCCAGCCGGCGCATCGAGTGGGGCGGGCGTGGCACGGCCGCGCTCATCGACGATGAACACGCTGGTGAACTGGTTGTAGGCGCCGTTTCCGCATGGGCGGACGACCGTCACGACGCTGTGCGCCGCGTCAAGGCGCGCGGCGTCGGGCACGACCGGGCGGGCGGCTTCGCACACCGCATTGTCGGGCCCGATCAGGCGGGTGGTGTTCTTCACCGACAGGCGGTGTGGCGGCCTGTCGCCCGGCGCCGGCTGGACGACGACGGGCAGCGCCGGCGGCGCGGGGGCGACGGTCACGACGCCCGTGCGGACCAATGCTTCGCGGGTCCCCAGCCGGTGCTGCTGGTCGTCTATATAGAGCATCGCCGCCGCCGCACCGCTCAGCGAGGCGGAGCGCCTGCCGCCGGCGCCGGTCAGCGTCGCGGTCCGGCCCTGCGCCAGCGCCGCGTACAGCTTGCGGTCGAACGGGAGCTGCAGGCCGCCGTCACCGCCCGGCGCGACCAGCCGCGCGACCGGCTTGCCGTCGATCGACAGCGTGACCGTCGTGCCCCGCGTCACGCGGTCGAGCGGCACGCGCAGCGTCGGCGCCGCCGCCGGCTCGCCGTCGCGGAACAGCACGAGCAGCAGATAGCCGTCGCGGTCGGCCGCATCCGGCACCAGCGCTACCGCCTGGCACGCTCGGCCATTGTCGCAGCCGACCGTCCAGTCGCCGAAGGTCTTGAGCGCGCCCGGTTGCGGGGCGGCGGCGGCGGCGGCTAGGGCGAGGAAGAGCATGGCACTTGATACACGAAGGACGAGGGCAATGGACAGTATCGGTGTGATCGGGGCGGGGCAGATGGGCGCAGGGATCGCACAGGTTTCCGCACAGGCGGGCTACCATGTGCTGCTCGCCGATGTCGATCGCGCGCGCGCGGAGGCGGGCAAGGCGGGGATCGGCAGGCAGCTCGACCGGCTGGTCGCCAAGGAGAAGATCGCGCAGCCTGCGGCCGACGCGGCGCTTGAGCTGATCGAGCCGGTCGAGAGCGTGGCCGCGATGGGCGGCTGCGGCCTAGTGATCGAGGCGGCGACCGAGCGCGAGGCGATCAAACGCACGATCTTCGCCGACGTCGGCGCGGTGCTGGGCGGCGACGCGATCCTGGCATCGAACACCTCCTCCATCCCGATCACCCGGCTGGCGCAGGCCGCGCCCGACCCCCAGCGTTTCGTGGGCGTCCACTTCTTCAACCCCGTGCCGGTGATGGGGCTGATCGAGCTGATCCGCGGGCTGGCGACGTCCGATGCGACAGTGGCCGCGGTCGAGGCCTATGCCGAACGGCTCGGCAAGCGGGTGGTGCGCGCGAACGACGCGCCGGGCTTCATCGTCAACCGCGTGCTGATGCCGATGCTGAACGAGGCGTGCTTCGCGCTGGGCGAGGGCGTGGCGACGATCCCCGACATCGACGCGGCGTGCCAGCTGGGGCTCAACCACCCGATGGGGCCGCTGACGCTCGCCGACTTCATCGGGCTGGACACGTGCTTGGAGATCACGCGCGTGCTGTTCGAGGGGACGGGCGACCCGAAGTTCCGCCCGGCACCGCTGCTGGTCAAATATGTGGAAGCCGGCTGGTATGGCCGAAAGACGAAGCGGGGCTTTTACGATTACTCCGGAGCGGAGCCGGTGCCGACCCGCTGAAAAGCGGCGTCACCAGCATGTGGGGCAGCGCGAGCGCCGCGATCGCGGCGAACAGCGCGGATAGTGACGGCGCTGGTGCGTCGCGGAGCAGCAGCGCGGTGAGCGCGACGACGGCGAAGGCGCCGGCCATCACCGGCGCGATCAGCCGGAGGTGGGCGCGCCAGCCCGCGCAGCCGGTCAGGCGGATGCGCTCTGCCGTCTGCGGACCCGCGTGCAGGATGACGAAGCCGAGCGAGAAACCGACCAGCGGCGGCAGGAGCGCCAGCGCCGTGACGCCGAGCAGCAGGCGGCCGTCACGTCGGCGCCATCCCATCGAGCAGAGCATCGCGGTCGCGCCGGCGCCCGCCACCGTCAGCGCCGCGGCGAGCTCGGCGGAGAAGGCGGGGCGGGCCGTGATGGCCTCGAACAGTTGCGCCAGTTCCGCGCGGTGCAGCACGGCGGGCGCGGCGATCATCGCGACACCGCGCGCGAAGCGCTCGCCGGGCCGCTCGGGTGGCGCATCGTCCTGGGCGAAATGCCAGACCGACAGCGCGAGCAGCAGCAGCAGCCCGGCGGTGGGCGCCTGCCGCCACAACAGCCACGTTGCGGCGATCACGAGCAGATAGCCGCCCAGGAACGTCGGCCGCTTCGCCGGCCGGACCAGCGCCAGGTCGCTGGCGCCGTGCAGCAGGCCGAAGCCCAGCACCGCGCCGGCCGCGATGCCGAGCTGCGCGGCCAGGGGCAGGATCACACCGTCGCCGTGGTGTAGGTCGTCGTCGTGCGCTCGTTCGCGGCACGGCGGTTGATGCCGGCATAGAAAGCATAGACGACCTTGGCGATCACATCGAGCACCAGGACGATCCAGATCGAGGCCAGCGTGCTGATCGTGCCCAACCCTTCCGGGCTCAGCGCGAACACGATCGGGTAGGCGAGCCACACGACCGACAGCAGCGTCACGTTGCGGCTGTAGGCGACCGCGTGGTCGCCCTCGCGCGACTGCGCCATCAGCGGTATCCAGAGCAGGTAGAAGATGCCCAGGAACGCCGCGCACGACCAGGCATACCAGATCAGCTTCGCCGCCGGGATCAGCGCGAAGGAGCTGATCAGGCCGGTGAGGATCATCAGCACGTCCAGCGTCAGCAGCGCGACGAGGTAGCCCGCCGAGCGCGCCCGCTCGCCCAGCGCGGTCAGCACCAGGCCGGTGAGCAGCAGCGGCGTGGTGACCGACCAGTCGGCGTAGCGCGCCACGAACACGGCATTGCCGTTCGGCTCCAGATAGGTGCCGATCCCGCCCGCCATGGCGAGGTATGACGTCGCGGCGATGAACGGCACGGTCGCGTGGATCAGCGTGTGCGTGTGCTCGTCGGGCGTCTTCGCCCCCCAGGCATAGATGGCGAGGCTCCCCAGCGACATGATGATGAAGCCGATGAAGAAGGGTGAGGCGAACATGGACGTGCTCCCTGGGCGGGCACCGAGCGCCCTGATCCGCATCAACCGGGCGAGGCGTCGTGAGTTCCCGGATGGCGGGTCAGCAATCGGCGCCACAGGCCGATCGTCGAGAGCGCGAGCAGCCCCGTTGCCGGGATCGGCAGCACCGCCGCCAGACCCAGCGCCAGTCCGGCGCCGATCACCACCGCCCAGCCACGCCGGCGGATGTGCCGGACCTGCGCGGGCGTGGCGGCGGGATCGAGCACCGGTGCCGCCGTGATGACCCGCTGCAGCACGATGTTGATGCCGCCCGCGATCAGCAGCTACGCGCAATACAGCATGACCGGCATTCGCGCGCCCGCGTTCGCGCTGACGAAAGCGGTGAAAAAGGGCAGCGCGGCGATCGCGAACAGCAGGAGCAGATTGATCGCCGTGAGCCGGTCGCTCCACGTCCGCGCCAATGCGAAGGAACGATGGTGCCCCGCCCAGAACGCGCCGATCACGAAGAAGCTGATGCCGAACCCGGCGAAGCGCGGCGTCTCGTCAAGGAGTGCCTGCCAGTACGCGCCCGCATCCGCGGCGCCGTGCAGGTGCGGCGCGTGCAGGTCGATGACGAGCAGCGTGATCGCGATGGCGAACACCGCGTCGGAAAAGAAGATCAGCCGTTCCAGCTTGTGCTCGGGCCCGGACAGATGATGCTCGTCCATCTACCCGCCGCCGATCAGGATACCCGCCCCGACCACCAGCGCGCCGCCGAGCATGACCTTGGCGGCCGCGGAGAGCGGCGGCGTGTCCATGTAGCGCCACTGGATCCAGGCGATGATGCCCAGCTCGACCAGCGCCACCAGCGCGGCGGCGATCGTGGCGGTCCAGAAGTCGGCGAGGAGGAAGGGCAGCGTGTGGCCGATGCCCCCCGCCGTCGTCATCGCGCCGCACACCAGTCCGCGCAGCAGGGGCGCGCCCCGGCCGGACAGCTTGCCGTCGTCCGCCAGCGCCTCGGCAAAGCCCATGGAAATGCCCGCGCCGATGCTCGCGGCCATGCCGACCAGGAACGCATCGTGCGGCGCGCGCGTGGCGAAGGCGGCGGCGAAGACGGGGGCGAGCGTCGAGCCCGACCCGTCCATCAGCCCGACCAGCCCGGGCTGCACGATCTGCAGCACGAAGCGGCGCCGCGCATTGTCGTCCTCGCCCGCGCGCGCCTCGCCGGGCAGGCGGCGCGCCTCGATCTCGCCGGCGGTCTGGAGATGCTGCTGCTCGGCGGCGGCGAGGTCGCCCAGCAGCTTGCGGACGGCGGCGTCGGTGGTGCGCGCGGCGGCTTCGCGGTAAAAGCGCGCGGCGTTCAGCTCCATCCGCTGCGCCTCCACCCGGACCGCGTCAATGCCGCGCAGCATGGTGGTGCGAGGGGACGCGGGCGCGGGCGCGCCGCTGACGTCGCGGCGCGTGATGTAGGGAATGTGGTTGCCGAAGCGGCTGACATACAGGTCGATCAGCGTGCGGCGATGCTCGTCCTCCTCCGCCGCCATCTCGTCGAACATACCGGCGGTGTCGGGGTAATCGGCGCGCAGCTGGGCGGCGTAGTCGGCGTAGATGCGGCCGTCTTCCTCCTCGTTGGCGATCGCGAGCGCCAGCACCTCGGGCTCGGAAAGGTCGCGGAAACGGCGCATCAGCCGAGCAGCAGCCCGGCGAGCGCGGCCGACATCAGGTTGGCGAGGCTGCCCGCCGCCAGCGCGCGCAGGCCGAGCCGGGCGATGTGGGGCCGCTGGTTGGGCGCGAGGCTGCCCGTCGCGGCCATCTGGATCGCGATGGAGGAAAAGTTGGCGAAGCCGCACAGCGCGAAGGTGACGATCGCCGCCGTGCGCTGGCTCAAGGTGCCCGCCGCCTTGAGCGTGCCCAGGTCGATGAAGGCCACGAACTCGTTCAGCACTACCTTGGTCCCGAACAGCCCGCCCGCCAGCCGCGCCTCGTTCCAGGGAATGTTGAGGAGGTACATGACCGGCGCGAACAGCGTGCCGATGGCGAGCTGGAACGACAGCTGCGGATAGCCGAACCAGCCGCCCATCGCGCCCAGCAGCCCATTGGCGAGCGCGACCAGCGCCACGAACGCGAGCACCATCGCGCCGACCGCGACCGCGATCCGGACGCCGGTCTGCGCGCCGTTGGCGGCGGCCATGATGATGTTGGCGGCCCGCTCTTCATGCTCTGTCGCCTCCGCCACGCGCACGGCGGCGTCCTCCCGGACGAGCGCGTCGCCGGTGCGCGGGTCGGGCATGATGATCTTGGCCATCAGCAGCCCGCCCGGCGCGCCCATGAACGACGCGGCGAGCAGGTAGGGAAGCGATTGTGGCCCCAGGAAGCTGGCATAGGCCGCCAGGATCGTGCCGGCGACGCCCGCCATGCCGACCGACATGACCGCGAACAGCTGTGAGGGCGTCAGCTGGGCGAGGTAGGGCCGGATCACCAGCGGCGATTCCGACTGGCCGACGAAGATGTTCGCGGCCGCGCAGAGCGACTCGACCTTGCTGACGCCGATCACGCGCTCGATCCCGCCGCCGACCCAGCGGATCACGAACTGCATGATGCGCAGGTGATATAGGATCGCGACCACGCTGGCGAAGAAGATGATGACCGGCAGCGCGGCGATCGCGAAGGCGGTGCCGCCGACCTCCGGCCTGGCGAGCGGGCCGAACAGGAATTTGGTGCCCTCGCCCGCATAGCCGAGCAGCGCGGATACGCCGGACGAAAGCTCACCCAGCACGAACCGGCCGCCGCTGGTCCGCAGCACGAGGGCGGCGATCAGCGCCTGCAGCAGGAAAGCGGCGCCGACGACGCGCAACCGGATCGCGCGGCGGTCGGCCGACAGCAGCACGGCGATGCCCAGGATCCCCGCGATACCGAGGAGGCCGATCAGGAAACGCTGCATGAAGAACCCGCGGTAGTGGACGCGGCCCCCCGCGTGAGGGGGACCATACACGCCGCGCGCGCGGGCGCTACTCGCTTAATCGCTTGCCCAGCGGCGCGAGCACGGTGCATCCCGACCAGCCATGCTGCGTGCCCCCTTCGTGCTGCTCGACGATGCCCGGCCGGGCGGCACGGCGCGGCTCTACGCGCGGCCCGTGCGCGTGCTGAGCGCGGCGACGCCGGACGAGGTGAGCGGAGTGTTCGACGCGGTGCGCGGCTCCGGCCTGCACGCGGTGGGGTTCCTGGCGTACGAGGCGGCGTCCTCGTTCGAGCCGTCGCTGCCCACGGTGGCGTCACCCGTTCCCCTCGCCTGGTTCGGGCTGTTCGAGGGCTGGGAAGAGGTCGCTCCCCGCGCGCTGCTGCCCGACCCGGCGGGCGCGCATGTCCGCGCCGCGCGACCGCTGATCGAGCGCGACGAGTACGACCGGCGGTTCGCCGCCGTGCAGGCGCTGATCGCGGCGGGCGACCTGTATCAGGCGAACCTGACCTTCCCTGCGGCGGTGCCGATCGAGGGCGACCCGCTCGCCGCCTACGCCGCGATCCGGCCACGTGCGGGAGCGGGGTGGGGAGCGGTGGTGAACACCGGCGAGGTGCTGATCCTATCCTTCTCGCCCGAGCTGTTCTTCTCGCTCGAGGATGACCACCTCACCGCGCGGCCGATGAAGGGCACCGCGCGGCGCGACCCCGACCCGGCCGCCGACGCGCGCGCGGCCGAGGCGCTGGCGATCAACCCGAAGAACCAGGCCGAGAACCTGATGATCGTCGATCTGCTGCGCAACGACCTGTCGCGCGTCGCGGTGCCTGGCAGCGTCGCGGTGCCCGCGCTGTTCCAGGTGGAACGCTATCCGACGGTCCATCAGTTGACCTCCACCGTCACCGCCCGCCTTGCGCCCGGACGCGACGCCACCGACGTGCTCGCCGCCACATTCCCCTGCGGCTCGATCACGGGCGCGCCCAAGCTGCGCGCGATCGAGGCGCTGGCGGCGATCGAGCAGGCGCCGCGCGGCCTCTATACCGGTGCGATCGGGCGCATCGACGCGAGCGGGGACGCGCAGTTCAGCGTGGCGATCCGGACAGCGACGGTGCGGGGTGGAGAAGCCGTGATGGGCCTGGGCGGCGGCATCGTCGCGGACTCGCGCGCCGACGAGGAATGGGACGAGGCGCTGGCCAAGGGCGCGTTCCTCCACCACGGCGCGCGGCGCTTCGACCTGATCGAGACCATGGCGTTCGACCCTCTGGCCGGCATCGCGCTACTCGAACGGCACCTCGCGCGGATGAAGGCGAGCGCGGAAGCGCTGGGTTTTCGCTTCGACCGGCACGCGGCGCGCAACGAGCTGCAGGCGGCGACCTTTCGCCTGCGCGAGGCGAAGCGCATCCGGCTGTTGCTGGCGGCGTCGGGCGCGGTCGCGGTGGAGGTCGCGCCGATACCGGTCACGGTGGCGCCGGTGGGGGTCGCGGTCGTGCTGCTGCCGGTGGCGTCGGCCGATTTTCGTCTGCGTCACAAGACCAGCGACCGCGCGTTCTACGACGACGCGCGCCGCGCGGCGGGCACGGCGGAGGTGGTGTTCGAGGACGCGGACGGCTTCCTGACGGAGGGGAGCTGGACCACGCTGTTCGTGGAGCGCGATGGCGTGCTCGTCACGCCGCCGCTGTCGCGCGGGCTGCTGCCGGGCGTGCTGCGCGCCGAGCTGATCGACAGCGCGCGCGCGGTCGAGGGCGAGCTGCGGCGTGCCGACCTGGCGAATAGCTTCGTCGTCGGCAATGCGCTGCGCGGCCTGCTGCCGGCGAGTGTCGCGGTTGCGAAAAGGCCGGCCGGCTCGCTATAGCCCGCGCGCCTCCTGCCTGAAGGGCCGTGCCCATGTCGCCTTCCCAAGCGCTCCAGCGGATCAGCCCGTCCCCTACGCTGGCCGTCACCGCCCGCGTCATGGAACTGCAGCGCGCCGGTGTGGATGTGATCGGGCTGGGCGCGGGCGAGCCCGACTTCGACACGCCCGACCATGTCAAGGAGGCGGGCATCCGCGCAATCCGCGACGGCCGGACCAAATACACCGCCGTCGATGGCACCCCTGAGCTGAAGGAGGCGGTCCGCGCCAAGTTCCTGCGCGACAATAGTCTCACCTATGCGCAGGACCAGGTGACGGTGAACGTCGGCGGCAAGCACACGCTGTTCAACGCGATCGTCGCCACCGTCGATGCCGGCGACGAAGTCGTGATCCCCGCGCCCTACTGGGTCAGCTATCCCGACGTGGTGCAGTTCGCGGGCGGTGTGCCGGTGATCGCGCCCGCCGGGCCGGAGCAGGGCTACAAGCTGTCGCCCGCCGCGCTCGAGGCCGCGATCACGCCGCGCACGAAGTGGGTGATCCTGAACTCGCCCTCCAACCCGACCGGCGCGGCCTATACCGCCGACGAGCTGCGCGCGCTTGGCGCCGTGCTCGCGCGCCACCCGCAGGTCTGGGTGTTCGCGGACGATATGTACGAACACATCACCTATGACGGGTTCCGCTTCGCGACGGTCGCCGAGGTCTGCCCGGAGCTGTACGAGCGCACGCTGACCGTGAACGGCTGTTCCAAGGCCTATGCGATGACCGGCTGGCGGATCGGCTTCGCGGGCGGGGCGGCGTGGCTCATCAAGGCGATGGCGAAGTTGCAGTCGCAATCGACCAGCAACCCCTGCTCGATCGCGCAGGCGGCGGCGGTGGCGGCGCTGAACGGGCCGCAGGATTTCCTGGCCGAGCGCGCTGCGGCGTTCCAGTCGCGGCGCGACCTGGTCGTGTCGATGCTGAACCAGGCGAGCGGGCTCAGCTGTCCCCGACCGGAGGGAGCGTTCTATGTCTATCCCTCGCTGGCATCGCTCATCGGCAGACGGACGCCGGGCGGCCGGGTGATCGACTCGGACGAGGCGTTCGTGGGCTACCTGCTCGACGACGCGCGCGTCGCGGCGGTGCAGGGCGCGGCGTTCGGCCTCTCGCCCGCGATGCGGATCAGCTATGCCACGTCGGAGGCGCTGCTGCGCGAAGCGTGCGAGCGAATCCAGACGGCGTGCGCTGCCCTGATATGACGGACCGCCAAGGTCGCGTTAACGTTTCGCCGACTATCGCTTGAACTCGATCGGAGCGTTTCCGATTTGACGTGTATCAAATCGCCGCTCCGCGCGTTAGGGCGATCGAACGAACAACGAGTTGCATGACATGAACGGCCTCCTCAAATCCTCCGCGCTCTGGCAGTTCGCCGGCGGCTTCGTCCTCGGCGCGATCGGGCTGGTGGCGCTGCATCCCGGCCAGACGAGCGCGACTCGCCCGGCGACGACGGTGGCCGCGACGCGATGAAGGCCGCGCTCGCCCTGCTCGCCGCGGGCGTTATGGCGCTGGCCGTCGCCGCCGGTGGCGCACGCGCGGAAAAGGCGGTGCCGATCCCGGCCGCGCGCCAGGACGTGCCCGCCACGCCGCGCCTGCAGACGGCCGTGCTCGCGGGCGGCTGCTTCTGGGGCATGGAGGCGGTGTTCGAACAGGTGAAGGGCGTGCGCGCCGTCACCGCGGGCTATGCCGGCGGCGCCAAGGCGACCGCCACCTATGACCAGGTCTCGACCGAGACGACCGGCCATGCCGAGGCGGTGCGGATCAGCTATGATCCGCGCCAGGTGAGCTATGCGACGCTGCTGCGCGTGTATTTCTCGATCGCGCACGATCCCACCGAACTGAACCGGCAGGGTCCGGACAGCGGCCCGAGCTATCGGTCGCAGGTGTTTCCGCAGACGCCGCAGCAGGCGGCGGTGGCGCGCGCGTACATCGCCCAGCTCGACCGCGCGCACGCCTTCGCCAGGCCGATCGTGACGCGCGTGGCGTCGGGCGCCTTTTACCCGGCCGAAGCGTATCACCAGCGCTTCTATCAGCGGAACCCCGGTCACCCCTATATCGTCATGTGGGACAAGCCCAAGGTCGCGGGCTTCCGCGCGGGCTTCCCCCGGCTGGCTAAGCAGCCAGCCTGAACCGGAGCAGCCGGTCGGCGACCGGGACGAGCGCCTCCGCGTTTGCGCCCACCGCGCGAACGATCGCGGGGTGGGTCGGGTCCATGCCGCCGGTCAGCGCCCCGAACGCGGGCAGTACCAGCTTGCGCGCGGTGGCGACGAAGCAGCGCCGTGCTACCGGCTTGCCGCGAACGGTCAAACGCAGCTTGGGGTGGAAATGCCCTGACAGTTCGTAGCCGGGCTCTTCTGGAACCGCCTCGTGACGCAGCACCAGGCCATCGACCACCACCTCGTCGGCGATCTCACCGCCGCAGCGGTCGATGATCGCGGGATCGTGATTGCCCGTGATCCACGTCCAGCGCGTGCCATGGGTCAGCGCGGTCAGCACCTCGCGCGCGCGCGCCGGCAGCCGGTCACAACCTTCGACATCGTGGAAGCTGTCGCCCAGGCACCAGACCTCCGCCGCCCCGGTCGCGGCGACCAGCGCCTGCAGGTCGGCGAGCGTCTGCAGGCTGTCGTACGGCGGCAGCAGCTGGCCACGGCTGGCGAACCAGCTCGCCTTTTCCAGGTGCAGGTCCGCCACCAGCAGCGCGCGCCTGTCCGGCCAGAACAGCGCGCCCTGCGCCAGCGCGAACAGCGCGTGCCCACCGAACGAAAAGGGAACCATGGCGGCGCCTTAGCGGGCGTGCGACTCCGGATGCAACCCTCTCCCCCTCGCGGGAGAGGGTCGGTCAGCCTGCGTAAGCCCGGACCAGGTCGAACAGGTAGTCCCGCCCTTCATAGAGCGACCGGACCCTGATCCGCTCGTTCAGCCCGTGGATGCCGCCGCCGTCCTTGTCGATGAAGAGCCCCGGCACGCCATAAACCGGGATGCCGATCGCCTCCAGGAAGATGCCGTCGGTCGCGCCGGTGGACATGGTCGGGAACAGCGTCAGCCCGGGGAAGTGCTTCGCCGCGACCGCCTGCGCCGGGCCGGTGATCTTGGGGTCCAGCGTGGGCGGGATCGCGGTCGGGCGGATCGGCTGGTTGGCGGTCACCGTCACCTTGGGCCCGGCCAGCCGCTGCAGCGTCGCCAGCGTGCCCGCCACCGTTTCGCCGGGGAAGATGCGGCAGTTAACGTTGGCGGTGGCGCGCTGGGGTAGCGCGTTCTCGGCGTGGCCGGCCTGGAGCAGCGTGGCGACGCAGGTGGTCCTAAGCGTCGAATGCCACGCCTTGTCGCGGCTGACGATCGCATCGGCCGCATGGTCGTCCGGATGGGCGAGCAGCCGGGTGATCGCCGCGCCCGCCTCGCCACCCTGCGCCGTGGCGGGCGCGGCGCAGGAGGCGCGCGGCGTGTGCGGGCAGCGGCCGGGGCGCTCCTACGCCGGCCCCGCCGTCCGCGCGTCGGCGAGCTGATAGATGGCGTTGTCGGGCACGGGCTGTGACGAGTGGCCGCCGGGATTGGTCGTCGCGAAGGTGTAGTTCTGCGCGGCTTTCTCGCCGACCTGGATCGCCAGCAGCTGCTTGTTGCCCGCGTCGTCCAGCCGCCCGCCGCCGCCCTCGTTCAGCGCGAACGCGGCCGCGACCAGGTCTGGCCGGTTCTTCGCGAGCCATTCCGCGCCGTCGAACGCGAAGGTGGTCTCCTCGCCGCAGGTCAGCGCCAGCCTGATCGTGCGCTTCGGGTGGTAGCCCGTCTCACGGAAGCGGATCAGCGTGTCGGCCCAGATCGCCGCCTGCGCCTTGTCGTCCACCGTGCCGCGGCCGTAATAATAGCCGCCTTCCTCGACCAGGGTGAAGGGGTTACGTTGCCAGTCCTCGCGCTTGGCCTCGACCACGTCGAGGTGAGCGAGCAGCAGCATCGGCTTCACCGCCGGGTCGCTGCCGTGCAGCACCGCCACTAGTCCGCCCTCCTTCGGGTGATCGGGGACGCCGAAGCTGGTCAGGTCCGCGTCGGGATAGCCCGCCGCGTGCAGCCGCGCCCTGATCTGCGCCGCCGCCTGGGTGCAGCTGCCGACAGACAGCGTGGTGTTCGTCTCGACCAGCTCCTTGTACAGGCCGAAGAACGCCCGCTGGTCCGGCCGCGTCTGGGCCGTGACCACCGCCGGAACCATCGCAAGGGCCGCGGCCCACCAACCCAGCTTCATGTCGCATCCCCCTGTTCGCGCGCGAGTAGAGCCGCTGACGGCGCTCAGGGCAATGGGGTGCTCATGCCATCGCTCGCCAGCCCGCGCGGGAGGGAGAACCGGATCTCGCGATTGCTGAAATCGATATCGATCCGCCGGAACAGCCGCATCACGTCCATGCCGAGCAGCAGCGCGGGCCGGCCCGCGAGGCCGCAGCGCGCGCACGGTGGCCCGGCGGCAAAGGCGATCGCCCCGTTGGTGAAGCCGCTCCCGCCCATGCTCCGCCGATCCACCGAGAAGGCGTTGGCGTGCAGCGTCCCGCCGGTCGCCGAGGTCATCGTCATCGGCCCGATCTCTCTCGGGCGACGCGTAATCGCGGCGAGCAGCGCGCCGTTGCCGACGGTCACGGGTGAGCCGGTGTCGATGATGACGGCGATGCGCCGGGAGCGCCAGTATGCGTCGGTGACGATCAGCTGGCCGAACAGCGACCTGGCGGTGACGATCACCTCGCCCGGTGAGGCTGCCTGATGCCGGCCCGGGCGCTGGCGCGACGGCCTGAGCGTCATCTGACCGCGCACGAAGTCGATCGACACGGCATGGCCCTGCAGCGCGTCGATGCCCAGCATCCCGACCGCGCCCAGATCGCGCGCGCCGAGCGCCGGCGCCTCGATCGTCGCGCGCGAGATGCGGCTGATCGACAATTGCGGCACCAGGACGGAGCCGACGCGCGCCGGCCCGGTCATCGCGATGACGCGCACCGGCGGCCCCGCCGACAGCCCCAGCACGCCCGCCAGCTCGCGCGACACCACCGTGCGCTCCGCGCCGGTGTCGATCACGAAAGGCCATGGCCCGCGCGCGTTGATGGAGACGGGCACCGTCATCCGCTCGGCGGCCGAGCCCAGCGCGACCAGCGCGTCCTCCGACAAGGGCACGGGCGCCGGCGTGGGCGGCGCGATCACCAGCTGCGCCAGCGCCGCATCCGCTGGCCCCCGCGCCGGCGACGCGGGGGGCGCGGCACCGGCCACCGCCGCGGCGAGCAGGGCGACGAGACTCTCCATGCAATCGATGATGCGCCCGATCCGGGCTTTGGGGAAGGGGTCAGTCGAGCCGCATGGCTTCGGCCGCGAGAGCCTCCGCCTCGACCAGCAATGCGTCGTCCGCGCTCCCCGTCGCGACGCGCTCGCGACCGATCAGCGTCAGCACGGGGACGGCGAGCGGGGTAACGCGGGGCAGGTCGATATGGACCATCGTCTCGGCCGCGCGGTCGAGCAGCCCCGCCAGCCGGCCCACGTCCGTCATGCGCGCGCGCGCGTCGTCCCAGGCGGCCTGCAGCAGCAGGTGCGACGGCTCATATTTGCGCAGCACGTCATAGATCAGGTCGGTGGAGAAGGTGACCTGGCGCCCCGTCTTGCGCTTGCCGGGGTGCTGGCGCTCGACCAGCCCGCCGATCACCGC
The DNA here is from genome assembly GCA_964247925.1 of uncultured Sphingomonas sp. Lineage (GTDB taxonomy): Bacteria > Pseudomonadota > Alphaproteobacteria > Sphingomonadales > Sphingomonadaceae > Sphingomonas. The sequence goes on along the minus strand of CAXTWJ010000017.1, from coordinate 2,399 downwards.
CACCTCGCGGAACGCGCGCTTGAGCAGGTGCGACTGCTGCACCCAATCCACGAACTCATGCTCCAGAATGTCGGCGGAGAACAGGGCGGCGGGGTCGCGGACCTGCTCCAGCCCGTAGCACGCCAGCGCATAATCGTTGGCGACGAAGCCCAGCGGCTTGAGCCCCTGCGCCTCCATCCGCCGCGTCACCAGCATCCCCAGCGACTGGTGCGCGTTCCATCCTTCGAAGCTGTAGGCGACCATGTAATGCCGCCCCTCGCGCGGGAAGGTCTCCACCAGCAGCTGGCCGGGCCGGGGCAGGACGGACCGTTTCCCCTGATATTCCAGCCACTCGCGCACGTCGGCGGGGAAGCGTGGCCACTCGGCCGGGTCGGCCAGGAAACCGCGCACCCGGTCGGCCAGGTTGGTGGAAAGCGGCATCCGGCTGCCGCCATAGGTCGGGATGCGCGCCGGCCCGCGCGCCGCGCGCCCGCCCAGGTCCTCGGTATCGATCCGCTCCACCTCGCAACTGAGCCCGGCGAAGAAGAAGGTGTCGCCGGGGCTGAGCTGCGCGGCAAACGACTCCTCGACCTTGCCCAGGTTGCGGCCGTTCTTGAAGCGCACGGTGAGCATCGTCGCCTCGACGATGATGCCAGCGTTTAGGCGGTGCTGCGCCACGAAGCGCGGGTGGCTGACGCGCCAGATGCCATCCTCCTCGACCAGCCGCCGGAACCGGTCATAGGCCTTGAGCGCATAGCCGCCGTCGCGGATGAAGCCGAGCACGCGGTCGAACAGGTCGTCGGACAGCGCCGAATAGGGCAGGGCGCCCCGGATCTCGTCGAGCAGGTCGTCGCGGCGGAACGGCTGCGCGCACGCGCACGCCATGATGTGCTGCGCCAGCACGTCTAGCGCGCCGGGGCGGAACAGGTCGGGATCGAGCTCGCCCGCCTCCACCGCGTCGAGCGCGGCGCGCGCTTCGAGATATTCGAAGCGGTTGCCAGGCACCAGGATCGCCTCCGACGCCTCGTCGAGCCGGTGGTTGGCGCGACCGATCCGCTGCAGGAGACGCGACGAGCCCTTGGGCGCGCCCATCTGGATCACGCAATCGACGTCGCCCCAGTCGACGCCCAGATCGAGCGACGCGGTCGCGACCAGCGCCCGGAGCCTGCCGTCGGCCATCGCCTGCTCGACCTTGCGCCGCGCCTCGCGCGCCAGCGATCCGTGGTGGACGCCGATGGGCAGGCCATCCACGTTCACCTTCCAGAGATCCTGGAAGATCAGCTCGGCGAGACTGCGCGTGTTGCAGAAGATGATGGAGGTGCGGTGCGCCGCGATCGCCGCCATCACCTGTTCGGCGGCGTAGCGGCCCGAATGCCCCATCCAGGGGACGCGATCGTTGGGCAGCAGGATGTCGATCCGCGGGTCGGCGCCCGCCTCGCCCAGCACCAGATCGACCGCGTCGATGTCGCCATCGGGCGCCAGCCACGCGCGATAGCCGTCCGGGTCCGCCACCGTCGCCGACAGGGCGACGCGGCGCAGCCCCGGCGACAGCCGCTGTAGCCGCGCCATGCACAGGTTGAGCAGGTCGCCGCGCTTGCCGGTGGCGAAGGCATGGACCTCATCCACCACGATCTGGCGCAGTCCCGCGAACATCAGTGCGGCGTCGGGATAGCTCAGCAGCAGCGACAGCGATTCGGGGGTGGTTAGGAGGATGTGAGGGGGTTTGCTTCGCTGACGCGCTTTGCGGTCGGACGGCGTGTCGCCGGTGCGCGTTTCGACCCGGATGGGCAGGTCCATCTGCTCGATCGGGGTCATCAGGTTGCGCTGGATGTCGATCGCCAGCGCCTTGAGCGGCGAGACGTAGAGCGTGTGGAGGCCATCCCCCGGATGCTCGATCAGCTCGGCAAGCGTGGGCAGGAAGCCGGACAGCGTCTTGCCCGCGCCCGTGGTCGCGACCAGCAGCGCGTGCCGCCCCGCGCCCGCGCGCTCGAGCATCGCCAGCTGATGCCGGCGCGGCTGCCCGCCGCGCGCGGCGCACCAGGCCCGAAGCGGGGGCGGCAGGGCCGTCATCGCTGCCGCGGCATATGGTCCCGGCCGGACGGGGTTACGAGCGACCGATCCCGTCGTGCGGCTTGTTGTCCGCGTCCTCCTGCTGGTACAGGTCGCGCGTCGCCTGCTCCGTGCGACGCTCGCCCTCGGGCGACTGGCGGTTGTTGAGCGCGGCCCAGGCGATCACGGCGCCGAGCACCAGCGCGCCGATGATCACCCACATATACATCATGGCCGGCGGTCTCCTTCGTTACGGCCGGTCAACGTCGTGGGTCTGCTTTCGATCCTCACGCGTATGATCCGCATGACCAAGCTCGGCGACTGGATCGAACCGCATCCGCACGGCATCCATGTCCGCCCGGCCGATGCCT
>CAXTWJ010000016.1:11953-19392 GCA_964247925.1 uncultured Sphingomonas sp. | reverse complement strand
GGATCGGGCTGGGCCTGGCGCTGGCCCGCGGCATCGTGCGCGACGCTGGCGGCGAGATCACGCTCGTCAACCGCTCGACGGGCGGCCTCGACGCGGTGATCCAGCTACCGCGCTAGATCCGGCTGGCTTGGCCCGTCTCCGGCATGCGCAGAAAGGTGACGAGCGAGACCGCGATCACCGCCGCGACATACCAGTAGAAGCCGCGTTCCAGACCCCGATCCTTGAACGTCAGCGCCACCCACTCCGCCGTCCCGCCGAACAGCGCGTTGCTGAGCGCATAGGGCAGCGCGACGCCGAGCGTGCGAATATGCGCGGGGAACAGCTCCGCCTTCACCACCGCGTTGATCGCGGTGTAGCCGGTCAGCACCAGCAACAGCAACATCACCAGAGCGCCCGCCGCCGCCACGCTCGTCACCCGTTCCAGCAGCAGGAAGACGGGCACGGTCAGCACCGTGCCGGCGATGCCGAACCCGATCATCAGCGGCCGCCTGCCCACCCGGTCCGACAGCGCGCCCGCCAGCGGCTGGAGCGCGGTGTAGAGCAGCAGGCACGCGGTCATCATGCCCGCCACGGCCTCGCGCGGCAGCCCGGCGGTGTTGACCAGGAACTTCTGCATGTACGTGGTATAGGCATAGAAGGCGAGCGTGCCGCCGGCGGTGAGGAGCATCACGGTCGCCGCCTCGCGCGGGTGATCCCGGAACAGGGCCGCGCCGCTCGACCGACCGCCTCCGGCCCGCGCGAACGCCTCCGTTTCGACCAGCCCGCGGCGGAGGCGGAACACCGCCAGCGCCACGAAGCCGCCGACGGCGAAGGGGATACGCCAGCCCCACTCATCCAGCGCGCTCCTGCTCAGCACAGCCTGCAGCACGAGCAGCAGAACCAGCGCGAGGAGCTGGCCGCCGACCAACGTCACATATTGAAAGCTGGCGAAGAAGCCGCGCCGCCGCTGATCCGCCATCTCGCTGAGGTACACCGCGCTCGCGCCATATTCGCCGCCGACGCTCAGCCCTTGGGCGATGCGGGCGAGGAGCAGCAGCACCGGCGCGCCCAGACCGATGCGGGAGTAGCCGGGGATCAGCGCGATGCCGAACGAGCCCGCGCACATCAGGCCGACCGAGAGCGTCAGCGCCGCCTTGCGCCCATGCCGGTCGGCGTGGATGCCCATGACCCAGGCGCCGATCGGCCTGAACAGGAAGCCGACCGCGAGCACGGCGGCCGTGCCGAGCAGCCGCGCCGTCTGGCTGCCGGCGGGAAAGAAGCTGCCCGCGAAGTAGAGCGAGAAGATCGAGTAGGCATACCAGTCATACCATTCGACCAGATTGCCCGCCGATCCGCCGACGACCGAGCGCAGCCGTTCCCGGCCCGTCAGTACGCCGATCGCATGGCCCGTCCCGTTCACCGCGCCAGCATAGCCGCGATCAGCGGAGGCGCCAGCGGACGATCAGGATTTGGTCGCCTGCCTGCGCGTTTCCTCCGCCGCGTCGATCAGGTGCCGGCCGGTCTGTTCGGCCGCGTCGGGCGTCAGCGAAACGGCGACCCCATCCGGACCATCCAGCACGACCTCGCCCTGTTCGGCGCTGGCCTGCCCTGCTTTGTCCTCGGGCGAGAGGTGGTTCATGCGACACGTCCTTCCTGCGACTCATGGAGCCAGCCGTCGCGGCTGCCGTACAGGTACACCGGATCGAACTCAGCCAACGCGTTGAGGCCGGTGAGGTTCAGGATGCGGACCTCGCCCGAGCGGAACAACAGGAGCTCGCGTTCGCGCATGGTCCTGAGCACACGGTTGACGTGCACGCCCGTGATCCCGCACGCTTCCGCCACATCGGCCTGTGTGGCGGGCATCGCGAAGCGACCGTCGCGCGCCAGCTCCACCATCTCCAGCCGGGCGTTCAGCTCGCAGAAAAAATGCGCCACGCGCCCGTCCGCGCCCAGCCGGCCCATGCGGAAGATCCATTCGCGGTGGATCGCCGCGTCGAGCAGGGTCGAGAACCATAGCCAGCGCGAGAGACGCGGATGCTCCTCCAGGATCGCGGCCAATGTGCGGTGCTCGAAGGTCGCCACCGTGCACGGCCCCAGCGTCGCGATGTCATGGTCGAGGCGGCGCATGGGAAAGCCATGCAGATCGACGAAATCGCCCGGCACGTTGATGGACACGAGCTGGCGATAGCCTTCACGATCGTCCAGGTAGCGGCACATATAGCCGTCCAGCAGCAGGAAGCTGGTGGTCACCAGGTCGCCGCGACGGGTCGTCGGATGCCGGGCCGGCAGAGTACGCACGCCACTGACCGCCTTCTCCAGCACCACCTTCTCTTCCTCGCTCAGCGCGTCGCGCGCCCGCCCCAGCAGAAACCGTCGGGTGAGCATCCACATCCTTCCCCCAAACCACGAGGACTGTTGGCGGAATTGGGCCGGTTCGTCAGACATTTTATGTCTAACAATGATCAAAGGCATCGCGTCGTCCGCAACATCGGTCAGCTTTGCGGGTTGGGACGACCTATGCGTCATATCGCCTACGACAACGACCATCCGCTCGCCCAGCAGTTCATCGCCACCGTCGAGCAACCCGCCTTTCCCTGCGTGGGCGCCAAATCGGCGCTGAGCCGGGGACAGATGGACATCCTGGTCGCGCGCGACGTGCGCTCGGCCTGGGACGACCTGCGCATCCTGCCCGCGCTGACGAAGACGGTCGCGAAGTACCGCGCGGACCGGGCGATCTTTCGCACCATGGTCGTGCTGTTCGAGGGACCGAAGGACCTGAGCGAGGCGGAGTTCGAGGACCATTTGTGGGCGCGCGCGCAGTCGCTCTCGGACAAGGACGCCTGGGTCGGCCACGCGCCGGATCCGTCGGTGAGCAGCGATCCCGAGGACCCGCATTTTTCGCTCAGCTTCGCGGGCGAGGCATTCTTCGTCGTCGGACTGCACCCTCATGCGAGCCGCCCGGCGCGGCGGTTCGCGACTCCGGCGATGGTGTTCAACCTGCACGACCAGTTCGAGGTGCTGCGCGAGCAGCAGCGGTACGAGAAGCTGCGCGCGTCCATCCTGAAGCGCGACGAGGCGCTGGCGGGGTCGATCAATCCCATGCTGGCGCGCCATGGCGAGCTGAGCGAGGCGCGGCAATATTCGGGCCGCGTCGTCGAGGACGGTTGGAAATGCCCGTTCCGGCGTGCGGGCGCGGATGCCTGAGACGATCCCACCGCGCTCGGGCACGGCGTTCACGCTGGACACGGGCGACCTGCTGACCGTCATCGACCCACAGGGGATGCAGGTCGCGGACCTGCTCGCCTTCAACCGGGGCGACATGGACGAGGTGATTTCGTCGGGCCGGACGCTCGACTATGCCGAGACGATCCGGCTGACGACGGGGCATCTGCTCTATTCCAACCGCTCGCGGCCGATGCTGGAGATCGTGAACGACACGGTCGGGATGCACGACTTCCTGCTGACGCCGTGTTCGGTCGATACCTTCCGGCATTTCTACCCTGACGAGCCGGAGCATCGGGGGTGCTTCGGCAATCTCGCCGCCGCGCTGGAACCCTGGGGCGTCCAGTCGGATCGCATCCCGGTTGCGTTCAACTGCTTCATGAACGTGCCGGTCGATGGTGCGACGGGCAGGCTGACGGTGGAGCCGCCCTTGTCGAAAGCGGGCGACCATATCCGGTTCCGCGCGTGCATGGACCTGGTGATCGGGCTGACGGCGTGCTCGGCGCTGGCGTCGAACGGGGGCAGCTTCAAGCCGATCCAGTGGGCGGTGGACGGCGCTGGATAAGCGCGGTGCGGAGGCACTCGCAGACCAGCTCGTCGCGCTGATTGTGGAGCCGGTGGCGGAAGGTGACAAGGCCGGCGGTCGGGCGTGACTTACTCTCGCGCAGTTCGGTGACCTCGCTCGACGCGCGCATCGTGTCGCCGATGAAGACGGGCTTGGGCATAACGAGCTTGTCGTAGCCGAGGTTCGCGACAAGCACGCCCAGCGTCGTGTCGCCCACCGACAGCCCGACCATCAGGGCGAAGGTGAAGGTGCCATTGACGAGGATCCGCCCGAACTCGCTGGCGCGCGCGGCTTCCGCGTCGAGGTGCAGCGGCTGCGGGTTGTGGGTCATGGTGGAGAAGAGGAGATTGTCCGTCTCCGTCACCGTGCGGCGGATGTCGTGCGTAAGCGTGTCGCCGACGGTCCAGTCTTCGTAGTAGCGGCCGGCCATCAAATCCTCCCCGGCACGGGGAGGTGGCGCGCGGCGATAGCCGCGTGACGGAGGGGCTTCGGGCCGGAGCGAGGCGCTTGGATCAGGTGCCCCTCCACCACTCGCTTCGCGAGCGGTCCCCCTTCCCGTGCCGGGGAGGATCGGGAAGAACCTATCACGCGTCCCGCTCCACCCGGACGAGCAACCGGCCCTCGCTTACCTGCCCGCCGGCCTCGGCGTCCAGCTCCGCCACCGTGCCGTCGAACGGGGCGACGAGGCTGTGCTCCATCTTCATCGCCTCCAGCGTGACGAGCTTCTGCCCCTTGGCGACGTGGTCGCCCGCCGCGACCTCCACCGCGATGACGCGGCCCGGCATGGGCGAGAGGATCGCGCCATCGGCGGCTCCGCCGGCGGTCCCGACCGCCCCTGCTCGCCTTTCGTTGATAACGAAAGACGAACCTATGTCGTTGACCAACCAACCTTCAGCCACCCTCTCTATCCAGCGAGATGCGAAGGTGGGTTCTTCCTCGGCGGCGACCTCGGCATAGTGCGCGCCGTCAGTCATGCGCACTATTGCCGGCACAGGTCCTCTATTAAGACGAATGCCGGTCAAGGTCTGCCAAGGGTCGGTAGGCGGCCTCAGCCCCACGTCATAGCGGTCCTGCAGCTTCTCGCCTCGATTTTCAGCTAGGATCGTATGCGCGGCCCACGCCCAGGCCGCCTCGCTCGGGGCGCCGGACGGGATCAACGTCGCAGCTTCGCGCTCGATAAGCCCTGTGTCGATTGCGCCCGCGACGAAGTCTTTGTGCCCTAAGGCGTTGACCAGGAACTCCGCGTTGGTCCGCACCGGCCAGCAGGTCACGCGTGCGCAGTGTCGAGCAAGCGATCCGGCAGCCTCGTCGCGCGACGGTCGGTGCACGATCAACTTGGCGAGCATCGGATCATAGAACGCGGTGACCTCGTCGCCCTGGTCGAACCCCGTTTCCACACGCACCGGACTACGGCGGGTCGAGAAAGGCAGGCGGAAGTGGGTCAGCGGGCCGATCGAGGGTAGAAAGCCAGCGGGCACGTTTTCCGCATACAGCCGCGCCTCCATCGCCCAGCCGTCGATGCTCAGCTCCTCCTGCCGCTTGGGCAGCGGCTCACCACTGGCGACGCGGAGTTGCCATTCGACCAGGTCCTGCCCCGTGATCTCCTCCGTCACCGGGTGCTCGACCTGGAGGCGGGTGTTCATTTCCATGAACCAGATGCGGTCGGCGCGCAGGCCTTCGCTGGCGTCGGCGATGAACTCGATCGTGCCGGCGCCCTCATAGTCCACGGCCTTGGCGGCGCGGACGGCGGCGGCGCAGACCTGGTCGCGCGTCGCCTCGTCCATGCCGGGCGCGGGGGCTTCCTCGATCACCTTCTGGTGGCGGCGCTGGAGCGAGCAGTCGCGCTCGAACAGGTGGACGACGTTGCCGTGGGCATCGCCGAACACCTGCACCTCGATGTGCCGGGGCGAGAGGATGTACTTCTCCAGCAGCACGCGGTCGTCGCCGAAGCTGGACACCGCCTCGCGCCGGCAGCTCAGCAGCGCGTCGGCGAACTCCTCGGGAGCCGCGACCTGGCGCATCCCCTTGCCGCCGCCGCCCGCGACCGCCTTGATGAGCACGGGATAGCCGATCGCGTCGGCCTCCGCCTGCAACCGCTCGGGACTCTGGTCGTCGCCCAGATAGCCGGGCGTGGTAGGGACGCCCGCCTCCATCATCAGCTTCTTGGCCGCATCCTTCAGCCCCATCGCGCGGATCGAGGCGGGTTTCGGCCCGACCCAGATCAGGCCGGCGTCGATCACCGCTTGGGCAAAGTCAGCATTTTCCGATAGAAATCCGTAGCCTGGATGGATCGCCTCCGCCCCGGTCCGAAGCGCCGCGGCGATGATCCGCTCGCCGACCAGGTAGCTCTCGCGCGCCGGCGACGGACCGATATGCACCGCCTCGTCGGCCTGGCGGACGTGAAGCGCGTTGGCGTCGGCATCCGAATAGACCGCGACCGTGCGGATGCCGAGGCGGCGCGCGGTGCGGATCACCCGGCACGCGATCTCGCCGCGATTGGCGATCAGGAGCGAACGAATCATGGCCAAATTGTGCCAAAGTTCAGGAAGTGCGCGCTACGTCGTCGCTGTAATCGGCCCCCGCAACGGAGCGCGCCATGGTGGCGTGAGGCGAAGGAGGAGGGCCACGGGCGCATGACGGCACGCCTAGCGACACTGCCCAGCTGTAGGACAGCCCTCACGGCGCGACGCAGCCCGTCGTGCGCTGCGACCAGGTGACGTTGAGGATGCGCCAGCCGCCGTCCTCGCGCACCAGGTCGAAATGGTCATAGCCGCAATGCTCGACCGCGCCGTTCCTGTTGAAGGTGTAGGGCGCCCAGACCATCGCGATGTCGCCGTCGATCTCGACCGCCGGGTCGGTGATCCGTTCGGCGAGGCGGTCGGGGCCGGGCTTGAGCGCGCCGGCGAACTCGGTCCAGGTCAGGTGCCGGACGCGGCGCGCGCCGTTCTGCTCGATCGCGACGGTGGCGCCTCCCTCCGGCCGCGTCGCGGCGAGGACGGCGGCGGGGTCGCCGGCGCTCAGCGCGCCGAACAGGCGATCGATGGGGACCATCACCGCGCTTTCCTCGCTGACGGGCGGGGGCAGGCCGGTGCCCTTGGGCATAGGCTGAACGGGGGTGATCTGGGCAAGCAGGAAGAGGAGCATGGCTATCTTTCAGTCCTCCCCAAGCTATGCTTGGGGAGGGGGACCGCCCGGCGCAGCCGGGTGGTGGAGGGGTGATGCGCAGACCGAGGAAACTGGCGCCAACCGTGCAGCGCGCGAAACGACAGCGACGACAGATGAGCCCCGCCGAAGTGAAGCTCTGGTGCGAACTGCGCCTCGGACCCGGTGGCCTGAAGTTTCGTCGTCAGCACCCGGCCGAGGGCTACTCGCTCGACTTCTACTGCGCGGCGGCGCGGCTGGTTATTGAGGTCGATGGCGAGGCGCACAATCGCGGGGATCAGCCCGCGTTCGACGTGCAGCGCGATGCCTTCCTGGCCCGGTTCGGTCTCGAGACGCGTCGCATACCGGCCCGCGCGCTTTACGCCGACATGGACGCGGTGATCCGGCATGTCGTCGCCACGGCGACGGCGCGACGGGCCCACCCCCCCCCGCCCCACGGGGGCCGCGGGGCCCCCCCCCCCCCCCCGGGGTGGGGGGGGGCGACCGCCCCCCCCCCCGCCCACCCGCCCAC
>CAXTWJ010000016.1:1075-11943 GCA_964247925.1 uncultured Sphingomonas sp. | reverse complement strand
CCCGGCGGTCCCCCTCCCCAAGCGGAGCTTGGGGAGGACTAAAGCACCCTCGCCCCTCACATCCGGAACACGCCGAAGCGTGGTTCCCCGATCGGCGCTTCCAGCGTCGCCGCCAAGGCCAGGCCGAGCACATCGCGGGTCTGCGCGGGGTCGATCACGCCGTCATCCCACAACCGCGCGGTGGCGTAATAGGGGTTGCCCTCGTCCTCGTATTTCTGGCGCACCGGCGCCTTGAACGCCTCCGCCTCCTCCGGCGTCCAGCCATCGGCGTCGCGATGCACCGTCGCCAGCACCGACGCAGCCTGCTCGCCACCCATCACGCTGATGCGGCTGTTGGGCCAGGTGAACAGGAAGCGCGGGGAGTAGGCGCGCCCGCACATGCCGTAATTGCCCGCGCCGAAGCTGCCGCCGATCAGCACGGTGATCTTGGGCACGCTGGCGGTCGCGACGGTGGTGACGAGCTTCGCGCCATGTTTCGCGATGCCTTCCGCTTCGTACCTGCCGCCGACCATGAAGCCGGAGATGTTCTGCAGGAACAGCAGCGGGATCCTGCGCTGGCAGGCCAGCTCGACGAAGTGCGCGCCCTTCTGCGCGGACTCGCTGAACAGCACGCCGTTGTTGGCGAGGATCGCGACCGGCAGGCCCCAGATGTGCGCGAAGCCGCACACCAGGCTGGAGCCGTAGAGCGCCTTGAACTCGTGAAACTCGCTGCCGTCCACCAGCCGCGCGATGACTTCATGCACGTCGTAGGGCGCGCGGACATCGGACGGGACAATTCCGTACAGCTCCTCGACGGGATATTTGGGCGGCCGCGGATCGCGGCGGTTGACGTCGGCGACCTGCGCGGGCCCGAGCGTCGAGACGATGTCGCGCACGATCGTCAGCGCGTGCTCGTCACTCTCCGCGACGTGATCGACGACGCCGGATTTGCGGCCGTGCGTGTCGGCGCCGCCCAGCTCCTCGGCGGAGATGACCTCGCCCGTCGCCGCCTTCACCAGCGGCGGGCCGGCGAGGAAGCTGGTGCCCTGCCCGCGCACGATGATCGTCTCGTCCGACATGGCGGGGACGTACGCACCGCCGGCGGTGCAGGAGCCCATCACGCAGGCGATCTGCGCGATCCCCTGCGCACTCATGTTGGCTTGGTTGAAGAAGATACGCCCAAAATGATCGCGATCCGGGAACACCTCCGCCTGATGCGGCAGGTTGGCGCCGCCGCTGTCGACGAGATAGATGCAGGGCAGCCGGTTCGCCTGCGCGATTTCCTGCGCGCGCAGGTGCTTCTTGACGGTGAGCGGGTAGTAGGTGCCGCCCTTCACCGTCGCGTCGTTGCACACGATCATGCACTGGCGGCCGGAGACGCGGCCGATGCCGGCGATCATGCCGGCGCCGGGCACCTCGTCGTCGTACAGCCCGTTGGCGGCGAGCTGGCCGATCTCGAGGAACGGCGAGCCGGGGTCGAGCAGCCGCTCGACACGGTCGCGGGGCAGGAGCTTGCCGCGGCTGGTGTGGCGCTCTCGGGCCTTGTCGCTCCCGCCCAATGCCGCACGGGCGACATCGGCGCGCAGCCCGTCCACCAATCCCCGGTTGTGCGCGAGGTTGGCGCGGAACTGCTCGGACTCGACCGCGACCTTGGTGTCGAGAACCGGTGCGCTCACTGCGCCACCGGGGCGTTGTGACCGATCAGTTCGCGGCCGATCAGCATCCGGCGGATTTCGTTGGTGCCGGCGCCGATGTCGAGCAGCTTGGCGTCGCGCAGATAGCGTTCGACCGGCCAATCCTTGGTGTAGCCCGCGCCGCCCAGGGCCTGCACCGCCTCGCCCGCGACGCGGAAGGCATTCTCCGACGCGAGCAGGATCGCGCCGGCCGCATCGAACCGCGTCGTGCGGCCGGTGTCGCACGATCTGGCGACCGCATAGACGTACGCGCGCGCCGAATTGAGCGCGACGTACATATCGGCGACCTTGGCCTGCATGAGCTGGAACGAGCCGATCGGCTGACCGAACTGCTTCCGGTCGCGCAGGTACGGCAACACCACGTCGAGGCAGGCCTGCATGACGCCGAGCTGGATGCCCGCCAGCACCGTGCGCTCGTAATCGAGCCCGCTCATCAGCACGCCGACGCCGCCATTCTCCGGCCCCATCACCTGTTCGTCGGAGACCTCGCAGTCGGTGAAGACCAGCTCGGCGGTGGGCGAGCCGCGCATCCCCATCTTGTCGATCTTCTGCCCGATCGCGAAGCCGGGCATCCCCGCCTCGATCAGGAAGGTGGTGATGCCGCGCGACCCTACGCCGGTCTTGGCGTAGACGACCAGCGTGTCGGCATAAGCCGCGTTGGTGATCCAGAACTTGGTGCCGTTCAGCACATAGCCGCCCTGCACGCGATCGGCCTTCAGCTTCATCGACACGACGTCGGAGCCGGCGCCGGCTTCCGACATCGCCAGCGATCCGACGTGCTCGCCCGCAATCAGCTTGGGCAGGTATTTCGCCTTCTGCGCCGGATTGGCCCAGCGCGCGATCTGGTTGACACACAGGTTGGAATGCGCGCCATAGGACAGGCCGACGGAGGCGGATGCACGGCTGACCTCCTCGCACGCGATGACGTGTTCGAGATAGCCCAGCCCCAGCCCGCCGTCCTCCTCCGACACGGTGATTCCGTGCAGCCCCAGCTCGCCCATCGCGGGCCACAGCTCGTCGCGGGGGAACCAGTCGTCGGCGTCGATCCGGGCGCTGAGCGGCTGGATGCGGTCGGCGGCGAAGCGGCGCGTGGTGTCGCGGATCGTGTCCGCCATCTCACCCAGCGCGAAGTCGAAATCCGGGGTCATGTCCTCTCCGTTCACCTTCCCCTATACCGCCGCCGCGCCGAAGGGAAATCGTCCTGATCAGGATGAACCGCGCCCGTTCGGGATCATTTCGTGGCGGCCAGCTTGTCCTGCGTCCTCAGTTCGAAGTCGCTGGCGTCGTGACGTTCGTGCAGCTGCTCGGCGAGGTTACCCATCACGCGATTAACCATTCGGCCACGCCGCACGGCCGGACGCGCACCGACCTGGTCGGCCCATCGGATCACGTGCGTGTACTCGTGCGCCGACAGGAACTCGGCCGCGCCATAGGCCTGCCCCTTCACCAGCGCGCCGTACCAGGGCCAGATCGCCATGTCGGCGATCGTGTAGTCGGCGCCAGCGACATATTCGTGGTCGGCCAACTGGCGGTTAAGCACGTCCAGCTGCCGCTTCACCTCCATCGCGTAGCGATTGATTGGATATTCCATCTTGGTCGGCGCGTAAGCGTAGAAATGGCCGAAGCCACCGCCCAGCAACGGGCCCGCGCCCATCTGCCAGAACAGCCACGACAGCGCCTCCGTGCGCGCCGGCCCGGACGCGGGCAGGAAGGCACCGAACTTTTCGGCGAGATACAGCAGGATCGCGCCTGATTCGAACACGCGCACCGGCTCGGGGCCGCTCCGGTCCATCAGCGCGGGGATTTTGCTGTTGGGATTCACGGCGACGAAGCCGCTGCCGAACTGGTCGCCCTGGTTGATGCGGATCAGCCAGGCATCGTACTCGGCGGCCGGGTGGCCGGCGGCGAGCAGTTCTTCGAGCATGACCGTGACCTTCACGCCGTTGGGCGTCGCCAGCGAGTAGAGCTGGAGCGGGTGCTGGCCGATCGGGAGTTCGACGTCGTGCGTCGGGCCGGCTACGGGTCGGTTGATGTTGGCGAACTGGCCGCCGGAGGCCTTGTCCCAAGTCCAGACGGCGGGAGGCGTGTAGTCGGGGGCGTCGGCCATGGGGGAGCTCCTTGGAGGGGAGCGAGAGATAGGGTTGGGTCGGGGCTCGTGCCACAAAGTCGGGCTACGTCGTTGCGAAGTCACGCCGTCGGTCCTCGGACAAGCCGAGGCCGGCGCGGTGGTGCGGGTGGTCGGGCTCGAACCGACACTCCTTGCGGAACCGGATTTTGAGTCCGGCGCGTCTACCAATTCCACCACACCCGCGTGGAGCGTCCGCTTAGCCCAGCGGTATGCGGCAGGGCAAGCTCAGGCGCGCGGGCCCTGGCGGCGGTAGCTCAGCGCCTCCGCCACGTGGAGTCGGCCGACCCCGTCGCTGCCCGCCATGTCCGCGATCGTGCGCGCGACGCGCAGGATGCGGGTATAGCCGCGCGCGGAGAGGCGCATCGCCTCGGCGGCTTGGGCGAGAAGCCGGCGCCCCGGCTCGTCGGGGGTGGCGACGCGGTCGAGCAGCGCGCCCTCGGCCTCCGCGTTGGTGCGGACGGGCTCATCACGGAAGCGGTCGGCCTGCACCCGGCGCACGGTCGCGACCCGCTGCGCCACTTCTGCGGAACCCTCGGCGGGCGGCGGCAAGACGAGATCGGCGGCGGTCACCGCCTGCACCTCCACATGGAGGTCGATGCGGTCGAGCAGCGGCCCCGACACCTTGGTCTGGTAATCCGCCGCACATCTCGGCGCGCGCGCGCACGCCAGCCCGGCGTCGCCCAGATGCCCGCAGCGGCACGGGTTCATCGCCGCGATCAGCTGCACGCGCGCGGGAAAGGTAACGTGCGCGTTGGCGCGCGCGACCGACACGGTGCCGGTCTCCAGCGGCTGGCGCAGCGAGTCGAGGACCGCGCGCTGGAATTCGGGCAGCTCGTCGAGGAAGAGGACGCCCAGATGCGCGAGGGAGACCTCGCCCGGCTTGACGCGCAGCCCGCCGCCCGTCAGCGCCGCCATCGACGCTGAATGGTGCGGCGACCGGAAGGGTCGGGTGCGCGTCAGCTTGCCGCCGTTGAGCGTGCCCGCCACCGACTGCACCATGGACACTTCCAGCGCCTCCGCGGCGTCGAGCGGCGGCAGGATGCCAGGCAGGCAGGACGCCATCAGCGACTTGCCCGCGCCGGGTGGCCCGACCATCAGCAGATTCGATACGGCTACACCCTGCAATCACATCGGCCTGTGGTCTGCGTTGCCGCGACGTTGATCGATGCCCGTCGCGAGCCGTGCACGACGCACTGATCCCCGGCAAGCGGCACCCGAACCGGCGTTCGGGAGACGCCGCCGGTGCCAGTCGAGCTTCGCAGACGACGCTGTCGCCAAGTGACTGAGCGCCATGCGGTTCCTCGTCCCCGGTGGGAGCACTCTCCGGTCCTCTCCACCGGTCTACAATCAACGGCGCGGGGGTGTCGGACGTTCGACGCGTTACGGACGCGACAGACATCGTGCATCCCGCTTGGTGAGACGAAGCCCGAACGGAGGACGAAAAGATGCGACAGGAACCCACCGACCACTCGCCCGCGATCGCCTCCGGCCCGTCGGCGCTGCGACCGAACGCGGATGCGACCCACACCCCGGCCGCCGACGTCGCGCAACTCCTCGCGGACGGTGCACGTGACCCACGGCTCGCCGAGTTCCTTGCGGACGGCATCGATCTGATGCTCGCCAACAGACGTCTGGTCGTGCGTCTCGGAGCCGAAGCGACGGATCAGGCCCAGGAACTGGTCGAGATGCTCTACGACAAGGCAGCGGAGACGAACGCCGAGCCCGGCGGCGGTTCGCTCCACCCCAGGATTGCGGACGCCCTCGAGCGGCACCCTCCTCTCGCCGATCTGGTCGCGAGCGGCATCGACGAGTCGCTGGACGACCGTCGCCTCCTCGCCCGTCTGGGGCCGGACTTCGTCGAGCGGGCACGCACGATCGCGGACGCCCTGCACGAGTGGGAAGATCCCGAGTTCGCCGAGCGGAAGCGGGCGCAGGACGAGGCGCTCCGCGCCTGGCCGACGCTGCGCGAGCCGCATGACGGCCAAGGCACGACGTCCCCAACGCAGGAGGGACACGGCTGGAAGGCGGGACCCGCGGTGGCGACCCGTCAGGAGGGCCGTGGCACCCGAGCGTCCGGGTTCGCCGACCGGATCGAGGCCCAGCGCGCGGCGAAGGCGGGGGTGAAGGCCCAGGCGACCGCGCTGCTCGCCGACGCCGGCTGGAACCCGCGCATGGCCGAGGTCCTCGCCGCCGGGCTCGACCTGGTGGTCAAGGACAATCCGCGGTCGCGGCGGTTCGGCAAGGACACGATCGCGGAGGTCGAGGAGTTGCGGGCACTGATCGCTCACGCCGGTCGCGAGCGCTGATCGCGTCGTCGGTCGGAGCATAGGGCGGGCGCTGCGACCGACGGCCGCTCGCAAGGGGTCGCCACCGAAAAGGGAGCGGACATGTCCGAAGACGACGAAGGCGTCAGGCGGTCGTCGAACGACGGCTTCGACCGGTTCTCGGCCGTGCGCTCGCTCCAGAGCGCACGGCATCCGTCCGGGCGCTCCAACCACTCCGCGTTCTCGGCCGGACATTGCCACGTCCTCGCCGTCGCCACCCAACTGGAGATGGGCGGAGAGCTGGTGCTGCTCACTCCCGCCCACGACCATCGGTACCTGGTCCACGCCGCCGTGCACCGCGACGGGGTCGTCACCGATGCCGACGGCCACACGCCGTCCGGCGTCTGGCACCTCGTGTGGGAGCACCTTCGTCAGGGCGAAGCCATGTCGGCCCGCCGGACCAGCAGGGCCGAGCTCGCCCGGATGATGCCGGACCGTCCGATCGACGCAGGAGCGCTGGATGCAGCGCGGGCCTACGCCCGCGCGCTCGCCCGCAGCCGAGACGTGCCGCTCCAGGCCTGGCGGGCGCTGCTGCCGTTCGGGGCCGATCCCGTCATCCGGGACGAGCCCGAACGGGACCACCGGTTCGCGTTCCATGCCGCGCTCGCGCGGACGCCGGTCGCGAGGCCGGCCGTCGCCTTCGGGCCGCCCAGCCGGCTGGCTCCGAAGCCGCCACGGATCTCCAAGGGCTTCGGCGACCCATCCGCTACGGCCATCCGACCAACCTCCCTCGCGCGCTGAGCCAGGGCGGCCCTGGACGCCCGTCCAGTACTGGCGTCCGTACCTCGAACGCGGGCTTTACCGACCCTCTCCCAGTCCGACGCCGGTCGGTCGGCCGGACACGACCGAGAGAACCCGTCAAACCCGTAGCGCCGGTTCGTCAATCGCGCGCGAACAGTTCCTAAACTGCTCCACACTCCCGGGAAACCGTTGCTGGTGGGGGCAGTGCTCCACTGCTCGCGGCGGCCTAGGTTGGACATGCAACAGGAGGAACGCATGTCCAACGTACTCATCGGGATCATCGGAGTGATCCTGTTCATCGGCCTCGCGCTGGCCGGCGCGCTGTTCCTCGGGCCGCGCTTCCAGGAGTCGTCCAACAACTCGAAGGCCGCGGCCGCCATCCAGGCGGTGAGCCAGGTCTCGAGCGCCGTGAACATGGCGCTGGTCCAGGGGGGCGCGACCGTCACGCCTCATGCGACGAGCCTCGAGGGGCTCCAGACCGACGGCTACATCAAGTCCATCCCCGCCAATCCGGCCGGCCTGGGAGTGCCCCTGCTGTTCTCCTCGACGGGTGGCGAAACGACCGACATGGTCATCATGCCCGTGACCAGCGAGGCCGTATGCGCCGCCGCAGCCCGGCAGTCCGGCGTCGGCTCCCCCTACCTCACGACCACCGACGGGTTGGACGAGCTCGCCTCCTCGGACGCCTTCCCCTCCAACCCGTCGGGCTGCGTCAAGATCGACGGCCAGCCCTACGTCAGCGCCGGTCTCTACGTGTTCGCGCGCGTCTGATCCAGGCGGGCCCGGAGGATCCTCGTCGTGTCCATCTCGCTCGTAGGCCTCGCGCTGGCGGGAACGCTGGCTTCGGGTTCATGCTTCCTGGATGGCTCCTTCCCGCTCGAGGCCGTGAACGCCGGTCGGGCGATCCGGCAGATGCACGAAGCACGCATCTTCAAGGAACCGCGGACGGACGTCCGCTTCCGGGATCCGGACGCGTTCGGTCCTCCTTCCGGAAGCCGTCCGTGGCTCATCCGGTCGGATCCGATCGAAGGCAGTTCCACAGCCCTGGTCGTCAGCACGGTCGAACCTTCCGTCCCAGTGGCGGGAACGGGCGCCATCGCACGGGTCTGCGAGATCGCGAGACGGCAGTCGGGCAAGGGCGAGGTCGTCCTCTGGTGGGATGTGGACGCCTACCCGACGCGGCGACCGGACAAGGGCTGCTGGGCGACCGACGCCAGCGCACCGCACGGGCTCCTCGTACTCGACTAGCGCCACCACCCGCCCCTCCCCCTTCACCAGACGGGGCGGTCCCGGCTGATCGTCGTCCGCAGCGCCGGATCGGGATGCAGGCCAGGGGTTGGCAGGCATTGGGAGGAAAACCGGAGTGAGGACCAGACGACGTTCCGAAGCGGTGACGATCGTCGGCCGGTCGATGCTCCTCGTCGTCGTGCCGACGACGGTCGTGATCGGCTTGGCGCACTTCGTCGCCTGGCCGCCCATTGACGGATCGCCCCGGGTCGCGTCGGGAGTGGGCATCGCGCTGGGCGCGAGCGCCGGCACCTGCGACACCGGGCGTGCCCGGAGAACACCATGATGGAGATCCCTCCCGCCGCGCGGAGCAGAACCGGTCCGCTCGGCGAGCGGCCCGAACGGCTCCTGCTCGCGGAACCGGCGTCCGTCTCGCATCCCTCCTGGGGCTTCCCCCAGGAGGAGATCGAGGACCGCCTGCGATCGGCGAGCCGACTGCTGGCCGGAGCCGGCCGATTCCCGTGGGGGCTCCTGCCCTGGATCGGTCGCGCGGGGCGGGCCGTACGCGCCCTGGACTTCCGGACCCTGGCCGTTCTCGAGCGATCGCACGAGTACGGGGGGACTTCTACGATGCTGCGCGTTCACGGCCTCGCGCGCGACCGGCTCACGCTGGATGTCCGCCTCGAGCTCGACGTCATGGGCATCGACGCGATGGCCCCCACCGCGTCGGCCGACGAGTGCGCCCGCGAACTCGTCGGCTTGGCGCTCCGCGCGTTCGCAGCCGCGATGCGCGGCCCGGGGCCGGACGCGCTCAGAGCGGGGCTCTCCGCCACGCTCGCTTCGCATCTCGCCCGGGAAGGCTCCACGGCGCCTCTCGGTTGGATGCTGCCGACGCCGTTCTCGCCGCCGGCGTCGTACCTGGGCGGCTCCGATCCCCTGGCGGCCGACAGGCCGGAGCGAGACGGGCCCGAGCTGCCCCACGCCGTCTCCATCGAGATCACGCGCGGCTTCGCCGACCCGTGGCGCATGTCGGTCGTGATCCGTCCCGCCTACGTCGACCGCAAGGACGGCGAGGACGTGGTCGCCGCCCTCCGGGACGTCGCGACGCTCGCGCGCCTCGAACTCGATGTCCGTCGGGAGCGCGGACGCCAGGGGCCGGTCCCGGACCGATCCGACGGGGACCGACGGGAGACCACGTCGCAGGACGAGCTCGGACCGTCATGACCGCGGTCGTCGCGACCGCCGACAGGAAGATCGGCCCCACCGCGCTCGGGATGGCGTCCGGTGTCGGCTCCAAGCGTTCCGGACGGCCGTCCGCGCCCGCGAATGGGTCGACGTACGGGGCATCGCCACGCAACCGCGAACGCGTCCGGAACATCGGAACGACCGCGCGGCGGAGACGGCGACGTCCGGTGCGACGACGACCAGGTCGCCCGACCCTCAGAGCGCCTTTGGCCTGAACAGGTCGCCGTGCGTGATGGCGTTCTCGGGACCGCCTCCAGGAGGACCATGCGCGGGTACGAGCAGACGGTCCGAGGATCCGGTGAGCCACGGGAGGATCGCGGTGATGCCCTCGGTCACCGGTCGGTCGACGATCTGCAGGGTCACCCGCCGGATGCTCGCATCGCCCGGATCGACGCGCCGCACGCTCGTCGGGTCGGCAGGGTCCTCGAAGCGCACCAGATCGGGCCATAGCTCCTTCTCGATCCGACGATCGCTCGACGGCATCGTCCTCGGCACGTCCCAGACGTGACGATCGGCAAGCATCCGAGCATGGAACCGATCGTAGGGGAGGTAGTCGCGCGGGGCGTCGTCGTTCGGCTGGATGGGATGGTCGCCCGAGCCGACCAGAGGCCGGAACAACGCGACCGGGAGACTGCCCGCATAGTCGTTCAGGTACCCCTTCCTGAGGAGCGCGAAGACGTACCTTCCGGGTTCCGTCCCGATCACCACCGCCTGCCCGCGCAGGCCGCGGCGCACCCCACCGGCTTCGGGACCGGGGAACCCCGCCCCCTGGTCGACCGTGGTCACCTCCAGTACGCTGGAACCGGTCCGGACGCCGTAGGGCGTCTGCACCTCGACCACGAGGCGGTACCGCAGGGTCGGAAGGCGACGCACGCATCCGGTGAGCAGAAGGGCGAAGCCGATGGCTGTCAGCACGAGACGCGACCTACGCATCGACAGACTCCAACCACCACGCGACAGGCCGTCCATGCCAGAAAAGGGTGAGGACGGAGTGAACGGACCCACCGCGGGTTGCGCCCGTCCGGCGCCCGACTACCCTCGGGCGGATGACGCCCACGCCCGAGCAGACCGATGCCGTCTCCAAGTTCCGGCAGGGCGGCGCCCTCAAGATCAACGCATTCGCCGGCACCGGCAAGACGACCACGCTGCGCATGCTCGCCGAGGCGAGCGGCGGCCGGGGCCTGTACCTCGCCTTCAACAGGTCCATCGCCGACGACGCCAAGTCGAAGTTCCCCGGGAACACGACATGCTCGACGATCCACAGCATCGCCTTCCGCGCGACGCCGCAGCCCTACAGGCGCGGCGACAAGATGACGGCGGCGATGAACGCGAACGCCGTCGCGAACCACCTCGGCTACGAGGACCTCGTGGTCGCGGACGTGCGGCTCACCCCGAGGCAGCGCGGCCACCTGACGCTGGAGACCGTCCGCAAGTTCATGCAGGGCGGCCTCCCGGCCATCGAGCGGCGCCACGTGCCGCGGCTCGGCAGGCTCGAACTCTTCGAGGACGGCGTCCTCGACGGGCTGGACG
>CAXTWJ010000016.1:0-1065 GCA_964247925.1 uncultured Sphingomonas sp. | reverse complement strand
GGCCCCACCCGCGCGGGGGGGGGGCCCCGGCGGGGGGGGCCCGCGCCCCCGGCCCGCCCCCCCACGCGGCTGTGGCGCCGCATGTCGGATCCCGCCGACCCCATCCCGCTCGGCCATGACGGCTACCTCAAGCTATGGGCGCTGTCCGGTCCCGTGCTCCAGGCCGAGTTCGTGCTGCTCGACGAGGCGCAGGACACCAATCCCGTCGTGCTGGACGTCCTCCGCCGCCAGCGGGCGCAGATCGTCTACGTCGGCGACCGCCACCAGCAGATCTACGAGTGGCGCGGCGCGGTGAACGCGATGGAGAGGATCGCCACCACGCACGAGGCACACCTCACGACCTCCTTCCGGTTCGGCGAGGGCATCGCCTCCGCCGCCACGCGCGTGCTCCGGAAGCTGGGCGAGAGCCGGACCCTTTCCGGCAACCCCGCCACGACCAGCTTCGTCGGCTGCGACGGCGCCGACGCGGTGATCGCCCGGACGAACGCGTCGGTTATCGCCACGGTGCTGCGCGAACTTCAGGCCGGTCGCAGGGCGCACGTCGTCGGCGGCACCGGCGAGATCGTGCGCATGCTGCGCGGGGTCGAGCACCTGAAGCGGGGCGAGCCCAGCGACGTCGCCGAGTTCTTCGGCTTCGCCGATTGGAACGAGGTCGCCGAGCACGCGAAGACGCCGGAGGGCCGGAACCTGAAGACGTTCGTAGGACTGGTGGACGCGCACGGCGAGCGGCGTCTCGTCCAGAGGCTCCAGGAGACGGAGCGCGACGAGCGCGGCGCCGACGTCGTCGTGTCGACGGCGCACAAGGCCAAGGGCCGCGAATGGGACACGGTCGAACTGTGCGACGACTTCCTGCCCGCGCAGCCGGGCTCCGATCCGGACGCGCCGCCCAGGATCGACGAGTCGGAGATCCGGCTGTTCTACGTCGCGCTCACCAGGGCGAGGACCGCCATCGAGGTCTCGACCGCGGCCCTGTCGCAGTTCGGCGTCGAGCCGGGCCGGAGGTTCGAGCGGGCCGCCCAGGCGCGCACCGTCCCGCGCTCGGCTCCGCCCGCGGGCACCCCGCCC
>CAXTWJ010000015.1:6525-19740 GCA_964247925.1 uncultured Sphingomonas sp. | reverse complement strand
TTCGCACCCTGTTTGACGTGCCCGCGCGAACGCCGCTACGTCCAGCCTTCATGAACAGGCTCTTCTACGGCGACAACCTCGACGTGCTGCGACGCAAGATCGCGAGCGGGAGCGTCGATCTCTGCTACATCGACCCGCCGTTCAACTCGAAGCGCAACTATTTCCAGATCTACAACAACCAGGGCGGGGAGGACCGTGCGCAGGCGCAGGCGTTCGTCGACACCTGGAACTGGGGCGACGAGGCGGAAGCGGGGCTCGCCTGCATCCTCGACATCGAACGGCTGCACGGGTCGGTGGACGGCGTGCGCTGGACCGAGCAGACGGTGGCGCTGATACGCGGGCTGGAGCAGGTGCTCGGGCGCGGCTCGCTGCTCGCCTATCTGGTCCACATGACCTTGCGGATCGTCGAAATACACCGGGTGCTGAAGCCGACGGGCAGCTTCTATCTCCACTGCGACCCGACCGCCTCGCATTACCTCAAGCTGGTGCTGGATGCGGTGTTCTGTGGGCAGGGTGGGAGTTTGTCAACGAAATCAGTTGGCGAAGGACAACGGCGAAATCCGATTATACTCAAGGTGCAGAGCACTTTCCGCGTGTGCGCGATATAATTTTTCGGTACTCGAAATCTGCCGACGAGAAGGTCTATCATCAACAGTTTGCAGGATACTCGGACGAGTATATTGCCACAAAATACTCTTCTGTTGATGGTAATGGACGGCAATATCGGCTCGATAATCTGACTGGTCCCGGCGGCGCTGCAAAGGGCAACGCTTATTACGAAGTGATGGGCGTCACGAGGCATTGGAGATACTCGAAAGCCAACATGGAACGCCTGATCACCGAAGGGCGAATTGTTCAGACCAAGCCCGGCGGCGTCCCTCAATATAAGCGCTACCTGGACGAGATGCCGGGTGTAGCTGTGAGCGATGACTGGGATGACATTCGCCCAATAAACTCACAAGCTCAAGAACGCCTCGGCTACCCCACACAGAAACCCGAAGCCCTGCTCGAACGCATCATCCGCGCCTCCTCGAACGAAGGCGACGTGGTGCTCGACGCTTATTGCGGCTGCGGCACCACCGTCGCGGTCGCGCAGCGGCTGAACCGGCAGTGGATCGGGATCGACATCACCTATCAGTCGATCGCGCTGATCCTGAAGCGCTTCGAGGACAGCTACAAGGATCAGTGGCCGGCGGTGGAGGCGAACATCCTGCTCGACGGCGTACCGCGCGATCTGGAATCCGCGATGGCGCTCGCCAACCGCAAGGACGACAAGACGCGCAAGGAGTTCGAGAAGTGGGCGGTGCTCACCTACTCGCGCAACCAGGCGCGGATCAACGAGAAGAAGGGCGCCGACGGCGGGATCGACGGCATCGCCTATTTCCTCAAGGACAAGGGCGAGAACGGCAAGGCCATTTTCCAGGTCAAGTCGCGCCCCGGCACCCGCGCCGATCTGGCGACGCTCAACAGCGACCGCCAGCGCGAGAAGGCGGAGTTCGGCTTCCTGATCTGCACCGGCCTGCCGACCAAGCCGATGCGCGACGAGATCGCGGCGGCGGGCAAGTATCAGAACCCGCTGCTCCAGCGCGAGGACGACCGGCTGCAGGTCGTCACCGTCGCCGAGCTGTTCGCGCCGCACAACCGGCGACTCGACCTGCCGATGGCGCGCACCGACGCGGTCAGGGCCGCGGCGGCGCTGGGCGACGCCGGCAAGCAGGCGGCGCTCGACCTGTAATCCCCCAGGCTGTCCTACACGCGCCTGTTCTGCCACACAGGGCGCTGCCCCGTCGCGAGCGGCATCGCGGCCACGCCAGCACCGCACGCGTCCGCAATGACGCGAATGAACGCGGTCTGCGGCAACTTCGGCAACTTTCGCCAGCGTGGGCAATAGGTCGAACACGCATTGACTCCACCCCTGCACCCGCGACAGCCTTTGGCGGCATTCCAATGTCGGGCCGCCCATGACCGCTGAGACCACCTCCCCCGTCGAACTGACCGTCCGCGGCGTCCTGCTCGGCGGCGTCATCACGCTGCTGTTCACCGCCGCCAACGTGTATCTGGGGCTGAAGGTCGGGCTGACCTTCGCGACCTCCATCCCCGCCGCGGTGATTTCCATGGCGGTGCTGCGCTACCTGCCCGGCGCGACGGTGCTGGAGAACAACATCGTCCAGACCGTCGCGTCCGCAGCCGGCACGCTGGCCGCGATCATCTTCGTCCTGCCGGGCCTCGTGATGATCGGCTGGTGGCACGGCTTTCCGTTCCTCCTCACCGCCGGGATCACCGCGACCGGCGGGCTGCTCGGCGTCATGTTCTCCGTGCCGCTGCGCCGTGCGCTGGTGACGGGCAGCGACCTGCCCTATCCCGAGGGCCATGCCGCCGCCGCCGTGCTGCAGATCGGTGCGGGCAGCCGCGAGGGCGAGGCGGAGAGCAGCGCGGGCCTGCGCGTCATCACCGTGAACTCGCTCGTCTCGGCTGGCTTCGCGATCCTGACGCAGACGAAGCTCGCCGCGGCGGAGGCGACCACCTTCTTCCGCGTCGGCCCGGGCGCGACCACCATCTCGGCGGGCCTGTCGTTCGCGCTGCTCGGCGTGGGACATCTGGTCGGGCTGTCGGTCGGGCTCGCGATGTTCGTGGGCAACATCATCGGTTACGGCATCGCCCTGCCGATCCGCACAGCGCAGGCTCCCGCGCCCGGCGCGCTGTCGGCCTGGGTCGGCGGCGTCTATCGCACCGACGTGCGCTTCCTGGGCGCCGGCGTGATCGGCGTGGCGGCGGTGTGGACGCTGGTCAAGATCGCCGGCCCGGTCGCCGGCGGCATCCGCTCGTCGATCGTCGCGTCGCGCGCCCGCACACGCGACACGGTGGTGCCGCTGGAGGAACGCGACATCCCGTTCTCGCTCGTCGCCGGCGGCTCGCTTCTCATTCTCCTGCCCATCGCCGGGCTGCTCTGGTCCACGCTCGCCGGCGGCCCGCTGCAGGCGTCGGCGGTGCCGCTGATCGCCGGCGCGCTGCTCTTCATCCTCGTCCTCGGCCTCGTGATCGCGGCGGTGTGCGGCTACATGGCCGGGCTGATCGGCGCGTCCAACTCGCCCGTGTCGGGCATCGGCATCCTGTCGGTGCTGGCGGCCGGGCTGATGCTGGTCGGGCTGTTCGGCCGCGCGCAGCCGCCCGCCACCACGCAGGCGCTGATCGCCTATGCGCTGATCGTCACCGGCATCGTGTTCGGCGTCGCCACCATCTCCAACGACAACCTCCAGGACCTCAAGACCGGCCAGCTCGTCGGCGCGACACCGTGGAAGCAGCAGGTCGCGCTGCTGTTCGGCGTGCTGTTCGGGTCGCTGGTGGTCCCGCCCGTCCTCCAGCTGATGATGACGAGCTTCGGCTTCGCCGGGATGCCCGGCGCCGGCCCGAACGCGCTCGCCGCACCGCAGGCCGCGCTGATCTCCGCGCTGGCCAAGGGCGTGCTGGGCGGCGATCTCAACTGGGCGATGATCGGCTGGGGCGCTCTCGTCGGCGCCGCCGTGGTGATCGCCGACGAGCTGCTCGGCGCCGCCGGCAGGCTCCGCCTGCCGCCGCTGGGCGTCGGGCTGGGCATCTACCTGCCGATGGCCGTCACGCTCCCCGTCGTGATCGGCGCCGTGATCGGCCACGCCTATGACCGCTGGGCGCAGCGGCAGCGCGACCCCGACCAGGCTCACCGCCTCGGCGTCCTCACCGCGACCGGCATGATCGTCGGCGAAAGCCTCTGGGGTGTCCTCTTCGCCGGGATCGTGTACGTCGCGGGCACCGACGCCCCGCTAGCGCTGGTGGGCGCGGCGTACGAGACGGCGGGCCTGATCGGCGGCACGCTGATCTTCGCCGCGCTGACGGCGTGGCTCTACGCCCGCACGCGGCGGGTGATGGGCACGAGCTGAGGGAACACGATGCTGGCTCCCATCCTTCTGCTGCTCTGGTGCGCTCACCTCCTCGCGCCTGCAACGCCGATCGGTCGTGCGATCCGGCACGCCATGGTGGTCGCGCCGGCGGCGTGGCTGGCCCGCATCACGCGCGGGCAGGTTATGCTCACGATCCTGCTGATCATCGTCGTCGGCGGGCTGATGTGGTGGCAGCGTGAGGCGCTGAACGTGTTCGCCATGGCGGGGCCGGACATCGCCGCCTTCCTCTCCACTTTCGAGATCACCACGCTGCTCGACATCGGCGCCGCAGCGCTGGCGACGGCTACCGCCGTCAGGGTGCGGCGCCTCGACGTCCGCCTCGTCGCCCGACCCCGCGGCAGCCCGCGTCGCCGTGCACGTCATCCGCGCCCGAGCAGGATCGAACCGGCCAATGATGAAAGCGATAGTAGCTGCCCGAGCCGGGCTGCCTGACGAAGGCTACATCGCCGCCAGCATCTCGCTGATCGGCACGAACGCGAACCCGATCGAGCTGTCGGCGATGCCATAGGGCAGGAACAGCTGGTCGCCATGCCGGATCGCCCCGCACGAGTAGACCACGTTGGGCACATAGCCCTCGCGGTCCTGGTCCTTCGCCGCCAGCAGCGGCTGCGCGGTGCGGCCGATCACCCGGGCGGGGTCGCGCTTGTCGAGCAGCACCGCGCCGATCGAGTATTTGCGCATCGCGCCGACGCCGTGGGTCAGCACCAGCCAGCCCTCGTCCAGCTCGATCGGCGGCCCGCAATTGCCCATCTGCACCAGCTCCCACGGGAATCTGGGCGTGACGATCTTGGCGCCGTCGTCCCAGTGGGTCAGGTCGTGGGACTTGAGCAGGAACAGGTTCTCCCCGTCCGACCGCCCGATCATCATGTACTGCCCATCGACCAGCCGCGGAAACAGCGCCATGCCCTTGTTCCGGCTCGCCCCGCCCGTCATCGGCACCAGATCGAACGCGCGGAAGTCGCGGGTGCGCATCAGCTCCGACTGAATCACCGAGCCGTTATAGGCGGTGTACGTCCCGATCCACTCGACGCTGTTGTCGTCATGCTCGAAGCGGACGATCCGCATGTCCTCCAGCCCCTTGGACTGAGCCTGGGTGATCGGAAAGATCACGGTGCCCGACAGCGTGCTGTCGCGGTGGCGATAGACCGTCACCGGCCCTTCCGGCATCTCGCCCTCGCCCGACATGACGACGTCCGTGGCGGTCGCGAAGGGCGGCTCGGGCGCCAGCTTCAGCTGTCCGCTCTCCGTGATGATGCCCTCGCGGAACGCCACGGAGGAGATATGCCCCTCCCCCACCGCGCGCATCGACATCAGGATGCGCATGGAGCCGGCGGGCATCCCCGACTGATCAAAATGCGGCACCGCGCTCGGGTTCATCAACGCCGCGGCGGCGTAGGAGTATTCATGGCAGAAATAGGCGCCGATCAGCTGCCGTCGCTCGTCGCCGATGTCGGCGCCGTTCAGCCCCAGCAGCTCCTCGATCTGGTCGTAGCGCGTCATGAACACGCGGCGCGTCTGCCAGTGGCGCGCCTCGAAATCCTTGAGCACATCCTCCAGCTGGTTGCGCGCGTCGGCGGCGCTCATCTCCAGCACCTCGGCGACGAGCCGCTCGGTCCGGCTGGGGCCGCCCCCCTGCCCGGCCCAGGCGATATGGAAGGGCCGCACCACGACCCGCGACGGATCGGCGTGCAGCCGGAGGCTGTGAGTGTGGATGTCCATGCGCGCGAAGAGCCCCGCCCCAGGTGATACGCCTTGGGCCGGCGCGTGCAGCGCTACGCGGCGGCCTTGCTCGTCCCTGCCACGCTACCCCTCGCCTTTCCAAGCCCCGAAATCGCGCAGGAAGCGAGTTGCAGCGCCAAAATCGACTCGGCGCCTTGATTGCGGTTAAGACCACCCGGCATCAACCCGTCGAAGCAGCCGCCATCCTCCTGGCTGGCGAGCGGCAGGTCCAGGTCGTTATGGCCCAGGAACCAGCCATAGGCCCGCTCGGCCTCCGACTTCCACCGCGCGTCGCCGGTCGCATGATAGGCCTCGACGCACGCATCGACGGTCGCCTGCGCCTCCAGCGGCTGCTGGTCGAACTTGAGCGGCTCGCCATAGGGGCGATGGAAGCTTTCGGTGCCGACCGCGCGGAACCGGCCTTCCGGCGAGGTCTGCTTCTCGCAGATCCAGGCCAGCGTGGACAACCCGCACTCGATCAGGTCCGACCGGTTCAGCGCGCGGCCGGCGGCGATCAGCGCCTGCGGCAGGCGGGCGTTGTCATAGGCCAGCACGATCTCGAACCACTGCCACTCCGGCCGGCGCGCCTCCTCGAGCAGGGCCAGGTGCGTGTCGGGGAAACGACGCAGCAGGTTCAGCGCCAGCTCATGGCCCGGCTTCGCCTCCAGCATCGCCGCCGCGCCCAGCATCGCGAACGCCTGCGCGCGCAGCGAGCCCAGCTCCAGCGCCAGGCTGGCGGTCTCGTCGAACAACACGGTCGCCCAGTCGCGGTGCTTGGCGTCGCGCGCGTCGCGCGCGGTCACGCCCAGCGCCCACAGCGTCCGGCCGTTGGAGTCCTCCGACCCCACGTCCTCGCACCAGGTCCGGTCGAAGTTCATGAAGTTGCGATACCGACGCGCCTCCGGATTCCAGGCGTATTGCACGAACGCGCCGTACACGGTGGTCCACTTGTCGCGCGTGACCGGATCCAGGTCCGGCGCGGCGCTCATCAGCATGAGCGCGCGGGCGTTGTCGTCGATGCAATAGCCGTGGCGCCGGTCGGGCACCGAATAGATGGAATGCTGCAGCATCCCGGTCGCGTCGCTCATTCGCTCCACCGCGGCGATGTCGGGCGTCAGCGGGCCGCGCGCATGCTCGCGGGCAGCGAGGCGGCGGGGCTTGGCGGCGATCGACTGTTCCGTGATGGCCAGCGTCGCCTCGGCGAGCCGTGGCCAGATCATCGTACGACCGCGCGCATAGGCGCGCTCGGACAGGGCGCGGCGCCCATCCCCGTCGTCCAGCAGCCCGCCGATCGCGTCGGCGAAGCCCTCGACACTGCCGAA
Organism: uncultured Sphingomonas sp.; assembly: GCA_964247925.1. Taxonomy (GTDB): domain Bacteria; phylum Pseudomonadota; class Alphaproteobacteria; order Sphingomonadales; family Sphingomonadaceae; genus Sphingomonas. Next base: position 12,764 of record CAXTWJ010000015.1, on the reverse strand, counting down.
CGGCACCAGCACGCCGTGGTCGTCGGCCAGGATCTCCGTCGCGTGGACGTAAGGGGTGGAGACCACCGCCTTGCCGACGCCCACCGCATAGGCCAGCGTTCCGCTCGTGATCTGCGCCGCGTTCTTGTACGGGGTGCAATAGACATCGACCGCCTGGAGATAGTCGATCAGCCGATCATAGACGACGAACTCATCGATGAACTGGACATGGTCGGCGACCCCGTGCTCGGCCGCCAGCGCCTTCAGGCGGTCGCGATAGGCCTCGCCGTCGCGTGCCTTCAGCGTCGGGTGAGTCGCGCCCAGCACGACATACAGCAGGTCGGGGTGCCCCGCCACGATCCGGGGCAGCGCCTGGATCACCGTCTCGATCCCCTTGCCCGGCGACAGCAGGCCAAAGGTCAGCACCACCTCTCGCCCCGCCCAGCCGAACCGGGCCTTGAACGTGTCGGGATCGACCAGCGCGCGATCGGGCACGCCGTGCGCGATCGTCGCGATCTGGCGCGGGTTCGCGGCATAAACGCGGATCAGGATTTCGCGCCCCTTCTCCGCCATCACCACCACCTTCGCGGCGCGGCGCAGCAGCCCCTCCATGACGCGGCGCTGGTCGGCGTTGGGCTCCTCCAGCACCGTGTGGAGCGTGACGATCAGCGGCAGGGTCGTCCGGTCCAGCAGCGCCAGGATATGCTCGCCCGCCGGCCCGCCGAAGATGCCATATTCGTGCTGGAGCCAGATCGCCTGCGCACCCGACGCCTCGATCCGCCGCGCCGCGTCCACATAGGCGGACAGGTCCCGCTCGGCGATCGCGCAGGTCACTTCCGGCGGATAGGCGTAAAGGCCCGGATGGTCGTCCATCGCATACACATCGACCGCGACCTCGGGGAAGCGCGCCCGCATCGCTTCGAACACGTCGGTGGTAAAGGTGGCGAGGCCGCACTGGCGGGGCAGGAAATTGCCGATCAGCGCCAACTTGTTGATCTGCTTGGAATCCGCCGACCTCGCCATGTCTCGCCTCTCATGTGCAGGGGAGCGAAGGGCTCAACCTTGCTGTCGGATGAACCGACAGAGAGCAAGATGGTTGCATTCATGCTGCGTTGCAACAAGCATTCTACCGCACGTGCGGGCTAATCTGCCTCAACCCCGCCCGCGATAGGGCGGCACGCCCTGATCGGGCAGCCACAGGTCGGCGGGGGGCGCGCCGGTCTGCCAGAACACATCGATCGGTATGCCGCCGCGCGGGTACCAATAGCCGCCGATCCGCAGCCAGCGAGGCCGCATCTCACTCACCAGCCGCTCGCCGATGCCCACCGTGCAGTCCTCGTGGAACGCGCAGTGATGGCGGAACGCGCCGAGGAACAGCTTGAGCGACTTCGATTCCACGATCGTCTCGCCCGGCACATAGTCGATCACCAGGTGCGCGAAGTCCGGTTGTCCCGTGACCGGGCACAGCGACGTGAACTCCGGGACGGCGAAGCGGACCAGGTAGGTCCGCCCGGGCCGCGGGTTGGGGACGTAATCCAGGACGGCCTCCTCGGGCGAGGCGGGAAGCGTGCTGGTCTGGCCGAGATGCTTGGGGGTCATGCCCGCCACTTAGGTTACGCCGGTGACGTTCGCCACCGCCGACGGGATTGCCACGCCGTTCGTGCTCCGTTCTAACCGGCCCGCGATGACCGTCCTCATCCCGATTCTCGGTGACCAGCTCTCCTTCGACCTCAGCGCGCTCGGCAACGCCGACCCGGCTGACACCGTGCTGCTGATGGTCGAGGTCGCGGAAGAAACGACCTATGTCCGCCACCACAAGGCGAAGATCGCCTATATCCTGTCCGCGATGCGCCATCACGCGGCCGCGCTGCGGGAGCGGGGCTGGACGGTCGAATACACTCGGCTCGACGACCCCGACAATGCCGGCAGCTTCACCGGCGAGCTCGCCCGCGCGGTCGCCCACCACGACCCGACCCGGATCCTCGTCACCGAATGTGGCGAATGGCGCGTCGCCGCGATGCTCGAGAGCTGGGAGACGCTGTTCGGCATCCCCGTCGAGATCAGGACGGACACCCGCTTCCTCGCCACCCATGCCGAGTTCGACGAGTGGGCGGAGCGGCAGTCCTCGCTGACGATGGAGTTCTTCTACCGCGAGATGCGTGCGCGGTACGACCTGCTGATGGAGCGCGGCAAGCCGGCCGGCGGTCGCTGGAACTTCGACAAGCAGAACAGGAAGCCCGCCCACGCCGACCTGCTCATGCCCCGCCCGCTCAGCTTCGCGCCGGACGCGATCACGCAGGACGTGCTGGCCATGGTCGCCGAGCGGTTCGCGGGCCATCCGGGCAGCCTCGACGGGTTCGCCTGGGCGGTGACCGCCGCCGATGCACAGGCGCAAGCGGCGCATTTCTTCGCGCACGCGCTTCCCTGGTTCGGCGACTTCGAGGACGCGATGCTGACCGGCCAGCGCCATCTGTGGCACTCGATCCTGTCGCCCTACCTCAACTCCGGCCTGCTCTCTCCGCTCGACCTGTGCCGCCGCGCGGAGGCCGAGTATCACGCCGACCGCGCAGCCCTCAACTCGGTGGAAGGCTATGTCCGCCAGATCCTCGGCTGGCGCGAATACATGCGTGGCATCTACTGGCGCTACGGGCCGGACCACGGGCGCAAGAACTTCCTGGAACACACGCGCAACCTGCCGTCCTGGTACTGGACGGGCGACACGGACCTGCACTGCCAGCGCGAGGCGCTGGGTCAGACGCTCGACACCGCGCACGCGCATCACATCCAGCGGCTGATGATCACCGGCAACTTCGCGCTGCTGATCGGCGCCGATCCGCTCCAGGTCCAGCAATGGTATCTGGAGGTCTATATAGACGCCTATGAGTGGGTCGAGCAGCCCAACACGCACGGTATGAGCCAGTTCGCGGACGGTGGCCTGCTGGGGTCGAAGCCGTATGTCTCGTCGGGCGCGTACATCAACCGGATGTCCGACTATTGCCGGCATTGCCGCTATGACGTGTCGAAGCGGATCGGCGATGACGCGTGCCCCTACAACGCCTTGTACTGGGACTTCCTCGCCCGGCACGAGGACAAGCTCCAGCGCAATCCCCGGATGCGCGGACCCTATGTGGCGTGGCGCAAGCAGACGCCGGAGCTGCAGGCGGCCACGCGCGCGCAGGCGGCGGCGTTCCTCGGCCGCCTCGACGCGGGCGGTCCCGACGGCTACTGATCCGGCGCATGGACGCGCTGGCATCGACCGAGTGGCTGCAGGCCGAGCTGGGCGCCCCCGACCTGCGCGTTCTCGACGCGACCTACCTCGACGCGGGCCTCGGGCGCGACGCGCGGGCTGAATATCAGGCGGCACACATTCCCGGCGCGATGTTCATGTCACTGGGCGACCTGCGCGACACCAGCGATCCGCTGCCCATGATGCTGCCCTCGGCCGCGACGTTTGCGCAAGCCATGGGCGAGCTCGGCATCGGCGACGGCACGCGCGTCGTGCTTTACGACAACTCGCCGTGGCGCACCGCCGCCCGCGCGTGGTGGATGCTCCGCCACTTTGGCGCGCGCGAGGTCGCCATTCTCGACGGCGGCTGGGCGAAGTGGCTGGCCGAAGGTCGCCCGACCGCCTCCGGTCCCGAGCGGGTCAGGCCGGACACCTTCACGCCCGCCCCGTCCGCCGACCACCGCACGCTCGATCAGGTCCGCACCACGACCGAGCAGCTGCTCGACGCCCGCTCCGCCGCGCGCTTCGCCGGCGCGGAGGCCGATCCACGACCGGGCGTCGCGCCCGGCCACATCCCGGGCTCGCGCAACCTGCCCTACACGCAGCTGTTCCAGCCCGACGGCACCTGGAAGCGCGGCGACGCCCTGCGCACCGCGTTCAGGGACGCCGGCATCGACCTCGACCGCCCCGTCACCGCGACCTGCGGCTCCGGCATCACCGCCGCCGTTCTCCTGTTCGGACTTCACCTGCTCGGCCGCGACGGCGCGCTCTACGACGGCAGCTGGTCCGAATGGGGCGCGGACGCGACCACGCCCAAGGCCGTCGGGCCGGCCTGACCCATGTCCAGCGACGACGACCTCTCCCCCGCCACCCGCGTTATCCAAGCGGGCCGCCGCGACGAGTGGACGAACGGCATCGTCAATCCGCCAGTCTGGCGCGCGTCCACGATCCTGTATGACTCGGTCGAGCACCTGCGCGCGCTGCCCGGCACCGACACGCATCACCGACTGTTCTACGGCCGCCGCGGCACGCCGACGCAATGGTCGCTCGCCGACGCGCTGACCTCTCTCGAGCCGGGCGCGGAGGCCACCTTTCTCTATCCGTCAGGCGTCGCCGCGCTCGCCGCCGCGCTGCTCAGCGTCCTGTCGCCGGGCGACGAACTGCTCCTGGTCGATTCGGCCTACGACCCCACGCGCAACCTCGCGACCGGTCTGCTGACGCGCATGGGCATCGCGACCCGCTTCTATGACCCGCTGATCGGGGCCGGCATCGCTGATCTGATCGGCCCCGCCACGCGCGCCATCCTGCTGGAAAGCCCAGGCAGCCTGACCTTCGAGGTGCAGGACGTGCCCGCGATCACCGCGGTCGCGCGGGAACGCGGGGTCGTGGCGCTGCTCGACAACACCTGGGCGACGCCGCTGCTGTTCCCCGCCATGCATCACGGCATCGACCTGTCGATCCTCGCCTGCACGAAGTACGTCGTCGGGCATTCCGACGCGATGCTCGGCGCCGTCACCGCGACACCCGCGCTGTGGCCGAAGCTGCGCGACACCAGCTTCGCGCTGGGTCAGGTCGCCGGCCCCGACGATTGCTGGCTCGGCAGCCGGGGCCTGCGCACGATGGCCGTCCGCCTCGCCGAGCACGGCCGCGGCGCGCTCGCCATCGCGGAGTGGCTGCGCGACCGGCCGGAGGTGGCCGAAGTGTTGCACCCAGCACTCCCCTCCTGCCCCGGCCATGACGTGTTCCGCCGCGACTTCGCCGGCGCCAGCGGCCTGTTCGCCTTCAGCTTCGCCGGCGGCACCGACCAGCAGCGGGTCGCCTTCATCGACGCGCTGCGGCTGTTCGGGATCGGCTATAGCTGGGGCGGGTTCGAGAGCCTGGCCCTGCCAATCGACCCCGACCGCCATCGCTCCGTCACGCGCCGCGACCGCGCGGGGCCGATGGTCCGGCTGCAGATCGGGCTGGAGGGAACGGACGACCTCCTCGCCGACATCGACCGCGCGCTCGCCGCCTGGCGCACGGCGGGCTGAGGCTTTCGGGCAACATCCTGTCGCGAACCTGCCGCTCCGCGCGACGAAACGCTTGTGCGCCGCAACGCGCGCTGTCATCAGCCGGTCACCGTCACGGACATGGCCCGGCGCCGCGCGCGCGAAAGAGGCCGTGCCGACGGGCAGGCGGGGACATCGACCTCCTTTGAAAGGACCGCGATGCGCTTCCCAATTCTCTCCGGCGCAGCCATGCTCGCCACGGCCACTGCTGCCGTCCCTGCCCTGGCGCAGGACACCGCGCCGCCGCCCGCCGTCACCGTCACCGGCGGCGCGACGCTGGTCACCGACTATCGCTTCCGCGGCATCAGCCAGACCGCGAAACGGTTCGCGATTCAGGGGACCTTCACCGTCGCCCATCAGTCGGGCTTCTACGCCACCGTCTGGGGCTCCTCGATCGACGACTACATCGCGAACGGTGGGGACGCGGAGATCGACCTGATCGGCGGCTACAAGAAGACGGTCAACGGCACGACGTTCGACGGCGGCTTCCTGTACTATTACTACCCCGGCTCGGGTGGCATCAACAGCGACTTCGCCGAACCCTACATCTCCGTCGCGCACACTTTCGGGCCCGCGACGGCCAAGCTGACGGCGAATTACGCCTGGAAGCAGCACGGCACCTACTCCGGCCGCCCCGGCCGCACCCGCGACGACAATCTGTATATCGCCGGCGACCTGTCGGCCGGCATCCCGACCACGCCGATCAGCGTCAGCGGCCATCTGGGCCACAGCTTCGGCCCCAGCTATCTGACGGCGCCGTACAAGGGCTATACCGACTGGAACGTCGGCGCGACCTACGCCTACAAGAACCTCAGCTTCGGCGTCAGCTACGTCGATACCGACAAGAGCATCTTCGCCACCGGCAGCGCGGGCCACACCCGCGACGTCAGCAAGGCGGGCATCGTCGGGTCGGTGGGCGTGGCGTTCTAAGTGCGGGCGTGGGGGGGGGGGGGGGCGGCGGCCGGCCGCGCCCGCCCGGGGCCGGG
>CAXTWJ010000015.1:1495-6515 GCA_964247925.1 uncultured Sphingomonas sp. | reverse complement strand
GGGGCCCCCCCGCGGGCCCGCCCCCGACGGCGGGGCGGAGGGGGTCGGTCGGACGCTGGCGCCCGCCGGTCGGGCTCGCGAGCATGGAGCGGCTACGCTTTCTCGCTCACTTCACCGACGCTCGCGCATCCTGCCCGTCGCCTTCGGGCGCGGCGACGATGTCTCTGGTGGTGGACCCTTTGTCCACCACGTTGGTCCCGGGATCGCCGACGGTGGAGCGGATGCCGGCGTCGGCCGTCTGCCCGCCCGCCTGATTGACCACGCCGTTCTCCGCCGCGCTGCGTGCCGTGTTGGAGCCGAACAGCGCGTCCAGCGCCTGATTCTGCGCGTTGTTATCTTGCGGCCGCGCCGCGCCGGGCGGCGGCGGCCCGAGGGGATAAGCGGGCGGCATCACCAGCGGCGCCGGGCGCGCGACGGCGAACTCGTCGGCGCCGGCGCCGCCGAGCCGATGGCCGGCGCAGCCGGACAGCAGGGCGGCGCCGGCCAGCGCGGCACCGAGGATGGTCGTCTTACGCATGGAAACTCTCCTGAGCGGCGCGCGCCGGGCGGCCGAGCAACGCCCGGACCAGCAGCACGAGCACGCCAACCGTGATCGCGGCGTCGGCTATATTGAAAACCAGAAAAGGGTGCCAGTCCCCGATATGCAGGTCGGCGAAGTCGATGACGCAGCCGGGGTAGCGCACCGCGCCCGCCGTCACCTTCGCCGCCACGCCCTCGGGCACCAGCCGGTCGGCGATGTTGCCCAGCGCGCCGCCGAACACGCAGCCCAGCGCCAGCCGGTCCGCCGCCGCCCGTTCGCGCCACAGCCACACCAGCACCGCCGCCGCGATCGCGCTGGTCACGGCCGTCACCGCCCAACGCACGAGCGCCGTGTCCGTGTGATTGCCGAGCAGCCCCAGCGACACGCCGCAATTGGCCACGAACGTCAGCCGGAAGAACCCGGTCACCTCGCGCGCCGCGCCTAGCGTGTCGAGGTCGAGCACGCCGGTGATCGAGTATTTGACCAGCTGATCGACGACGAACACCGCCGCCGCCGCCCCCAGCGCCGCCGTCGGCACCCGACGGTTCACGAGACCACCGCGTCGCAACGGTCGCACAGCGCGCCGTCGCTGGTGACCTCGGGTAGATGTCGCCAGCAGCGCCCGCATTTCAGATAGTCGGTCCGGGCGACGCCCAGCTCGCCCTGGTCCACCCGCGCGACAATGAACGCCTCCGCCAGCGCTGCCGCGGGCAGCGGCAGCGCCGGTAGGCTGACATTCGCCTCGAGACTGGAGCGCACCGTCTTCTCCCGCCGCAGCGGCTCGATCGCCTCCGTCACCTGCTGGCGCAGCGCGCGCACCTCGTGCCACCGCTCGCCCACCGCGTCATCGCCGGGCAGTGCCGGCAGTTCGGGCCATTCGAGCAGGTGCACCGACCCGTCCTCACTCGGATAGCGCGCCTGCCACACCTCCTCCGCCGTGAAGCACAGCACCGGCGCCGCATAGCGGACCAGCGCGTGATAGAGGATGTCGAGCACCGTCCGGTACGCACGCCGCGTCGGATCGCCCGCCGCGTCGCAATAGAGCGAGTCCTTGCGGATATCGAAGAAGAACGCCGACAGATCGTCCTGCGCGAAGTCGGTCAGCAGCCGGATGTAGCGGTTGAGTTCATACGCCTCCGCCGCCGCGCGGAGCTGCACGTCCAGCCGCCCGAGCAGCGTCAGGACGTATCGCTCCAGCTCCGGCATCGCGGTCACATCGACCCGCTCGTCCTCGCCGAACCCGTCGAGCGCGCCCAGCAGGTAGCGGAACGTGTTGCGCAGCTTGCGATAGGCGTCGGACGCGGTCCCCAGCACCTCCTTGCCGATCCGCACGTCCTCGAAATAATCGGTCGAGGCGACCCACATCCGCAGGATGTCCGCGCCCGACTCGCCGATCACCTTCAGCGGATCGACGACGTTGCCCAGCGACTTGGACATCTTGCGCCCCTTGTCGTCCAGCGCGAAGCCGTGCGTCAGCACCGCGTCGTACGGCGCCCGCCCGCGCGTGCCGCAGCTCTCCAGCAGCGACGACTGGAACCAGCCGCGATGCTGGTCGGAGCCTTCCAGATACAGGTTGGCGCGCACGCCTCCGCCATAGCGCGCCTCCACCGTGAAGACGTGCGTCGAGCCGGAGTCGAACCACACGTCGAGGATGTCCGACTGCGGCTGATAATCGGCGAGGTCGTGCTCCGGCCCGAGCAGCGCGGCATGATCGGCGGTGAACCACGCGTCCGCCCCGCCCGCGCGAAAAGCGTCCACGATCCGCGCGTTCACCGCCGGGTCGTTCAGATACTGCCCACTCGCGCGATGGACATACAGCGCGATCGGCACGCCCCACGCTCGCTGGCGCGAGATCACCCAGTCGGGCCGACCCTCCACCATCGACCGGATGCGGTTCTCCGACCGCGCCGGCACCCACCGCGTCCGCGCGATCGCATCAAGCGCCAGCTCGCGCAGCGTGGGGGCGTTGGTGAGGTGTCCCTCGACTTTGCTCGGGACGAACGGGATTTGTTGCCCCCCTCCGTTCGTGCCGAGCGAAGTCGAGGCACCATTCCCGATCGCCTCATCCATCCCGATGAACCACTGCGGCGTCGCGCGCTGGATCACCTTGGCCTTGGATCGCCACGAATGCGGATAGGAGTGTCGGAAATCATCCAACGCCGCGAGCAGAGCTCCCGCGTCGCGCAGGTCCGAACAGATCGGCCCATCGCTGGCAACGAACTTCTTGTTGATGACCGAGCCCTGCCCGCCCAGCCAGCCCCAGTCCGCCCGGTAGAAGCCCGCAGCATCGACCGCGAACACCGGCTCGATCCCGTACTGCTTGCACAGCAGGAAATCGTCCTCGCCATGATCCGGCGCCATGTGGACCAGCCCCGTGCCCTGATCGGTGGTGACGAACTCGCCCGGCAGCAACGGCCGCGGCTTGGCGAAGAAGCCGCCGAGGTGGTGCATCGGGTGGCGAGCGACAGCGCCGGCGAGTTGTGATCCTTTCCCTCGCCAGAGCACTCGTTCGTCGATGAGCAGGTCAGGACCGCGATCGCGGAAGGCCTCGAATAGCGGCTTGGCGACGAGTATCTTGACGTTGCGATACTGCTCTCGGCCGGCACGAGCCGCGAACAAAGCGTAATCAACCTCCGGCCCATAAGCCAAACCTTGGTTCACCGGGATCGTCCACGGCGTCGTCGTCCAGATCACCGCGTGCGCGCCCACCAGCTCCGGGGCGTTTGGCGCCTCCACGATCTCGAACGCCACGTCGATCTGCGTCGAGACGACGTCCTCATATTCAACCTCAGCTTCCGCGAGCGCAGTCTTCTCAACCGGCGACCACATCACCGGCTTCGCCCCGCGATAGACCTGCCCTGACTCCGCGAACTTCAGCAGCTCGCCAACGATCGCGGCCTCCGCGTCGAAGTTCATGGTCAGATACGGGTCGTCCCAGTCGCCCATCACCCCCAGCCGCTCGAACTCGGCGCGCTGAACATCGACCCACTTCGCCGCATAGGCCCGGCACTCGGCGCGGAACTGCGCGACCGGCACCTGGTCCTTGTCGAGCTTCCTCGCGCGGTACTGCTCCTCCACCTTCCACTCGATCGGCAGGCCGTGGCAGTCCCAGCCGGGCACATAGGGCGCGTCCTTGCCCAGCAGCGACTGGCTGCGGACGACGATGTCCTTCAGCACCTTGTTCATGGCGTGACCCATGTGGATATCGCCATTGGCGTAGGGCGGGCCGTCATGCAGGATGAACCGCTCGCGCCCGGCCCGCTCACGCCGCAGCCGCTCGTACAGACCGATCGCCTGCCACCGCGCGAGGATCGCCGGCTCCTTCGCTGCCAGCCCCGCCTTCATCGGGAAGTCGGTCTTCGGCAGGAAGACGGTGTCGCGCCAATCGCGCGAGGTGTCGGGAGCGTCGGTCATGGATGGGCGGGCGAATAGCGTAGGTTCGATCCTGCGTCACCCCGGCCTCGAGCCGGGGTTAACGAAAACGGCCCGCGCTGTCCTACACACCACCCGAAAGCTAGGACATTTCAGAACCGCTCTTTCTCATCGTCATCGCGCTTTGGCCCGAGAAGCGAAAGGTCACGACACCCCCGTGTAGGATGCGACTTTTCGCACGATACACGGCGCGTTGGCGTTACCTTTGTTCACCTTTGGCCTCCGCCAGCATCGCCCGCGCCCGCGCGCAGTCCCGCTCCATCTGCGCCGTCAGCGCGTCCAGGCCGTCGAACCGCGCCTCCGCGCGTAGATAATCGACCAGCTCCACCTCGATCCGTTGCCCATACAGGTCGCCCGCGAAGTCGAAGAAATACGGCTCCAGCAGCTCCTTGGGCGGCTCGAACGTCGGCCGCACCCCCAGATTCGCCGCCCCGTCCAGCACCCGTCCGTCGGGTAACTGCCCGCGCACCGCATAGATGCCATAGGCCGGCCGCAGATACGGCCCCATGTCGAGGTTCGCGGTCGGATAGCCGATTGTCCGCCCCAGCTTGTCGCCATGCTGCACCGTGCCTTGAATCGCGAACGGTCGCGTCAGCAGCCGCGCCGCGCCGCTCGGGTTACCCTCCTGCAATAGCTGGCGAATGCGCGATGACGACACCGGCACGCCGTCCAGCGACACCGGCCCGACCGTCTCGGCGGCGAAGCCATGGCGCTCGCCCAGCGCGGCCAGCACGCGAACATCGCCGCTCCGCCCCGCGCCGAAGGTGAAGTCCTCCCCCGTTACCACGCCGCTGGCGCCCAGCCCCGCGACCAGCCGCTCGGCGACGAACCGCTCGGCGGTCAGCGCCGCCAGCGCCGTGTCGAACCCGAACACCACCATCGCGTCCGCGCCGGCGGCCGCGAACAGCCGCTCGCGCTGATCCAGCGTCGTCAGCCGGAACGGCGCCGCGTCGGGCCGGAAGTGCCTGACCGGATGCGGGTCGAACGTCGCCACCAGCGCGGGCAGGCCCGCTGCGCGCGCGCGCGCCACCGCACGCCCGACCACCGCTTGGTGCCCCAGATGAAACC
>CAXTWJ010000015.1:0-1485 GCA_964247925.1 uncultured Sphingomonas sp. | reverse complement strand
GCGCGCCCCCCCCCCCCCGCAAATCCGGCGCCGCCCCCGCGCCGCCGTCCAGCCGCTCCATGCCGGCGTCCTTAGCGCCTCATTCCGCTTTCGTCATGCCGGACCAGCGTCACGAAGCCGTAGGCCGGATCGCCCTCGTGATCTTCCCGCGCCACCTCGCGCCAGCCCTCGAACTGAGGCACCGTCACGTCCCCCTCCGGCGCGGCGTGAACCTCCGTCAGCTCGACCCGATCCGCGCGGGGGAGGAACAGCGCGAACACCTCTGCCCCGCCAATCACGCTCGCATCCTTCCCCGCCAGCGCCAGCGCGTCGTCCACCGTGTACGCCACCTCGGCACCCTCGGCCGACCACCCCCGATCCCGCGTCAGCACGATGTGCCGCCGCCCGGGCAAGGGCGCGGGGAAGCTCTCGAACGTCTTGCGCCCCATGATCATCGGCTTGCCCATCGTCAGCGCCTTGAACCGCCGCAGATCGGCCGAAATATGCCACGGCAGCCCGCCATCGCGCCCGATCACCCCGTTTTGCGACCGCGCCAGCACCAGCGTGATCACGTCCGCGCATGATCCTTCAGCCACTGCTTAGGATCCTTATCGACCGGCTCCACCCCGGTCAGGTGCATCGCGCCGAACGCGGCGAAGCGGATGCCGAGCGCGTGTCGCTCCTCCAGCGACGCATGACGGCGGAAGTCGGTCAGTCCCTGCCGCTCCTCCTCGGCCAGGTGGTCCTCGTTCGCCTTGTTGCACCGGCCCACCGCTTCGAACCAGGCTGGCGAACCGACCTGTTCCTTCTCGACAGCCAGCCCGGTGTCGCGGATCTCGTTATGATCCTTGATCGCGTCCTCGGTTTCCTCCGCGGCCGAGGGCGCATCGTTGCCGCCGGTCCCGATCTGCATCAGCCGGGGATAGAAGAACCGCTCCTCGGCCTCAGCGTGATAGTCGAGTAGCGCGCGCAGCCGGCCCCAGATCGCGCCCAAGGCCGGCGTGTCGCTGCCGTCGATCTCGTCGATCAACGCGAACAGCTTCCGCTGCTCGGCATGATCGTCGAGGATGAGCTGGGTGATGTCCATATGCTGTTCCTAAACGGCGACGGGCGCCTTGATGTGGGCCTGCGCCTTATAGTCATGGAGCACGAAGTCCTCGAGCCGATACTGATCGATGGCGGGCGCCCGGCGCACGATGTCCAGCCGCGGCAACGGGCCCGGCTCGCGCCCCAGCTGCAGCCGCGCCTGCTCCAGGTGGTTCAGGTACAGGTGGCAGTCGCCCCCCGTCCAGATGAACTCGCCCGGTTCCAGCCCCGCCTGCTCGGCCAGCAGATGCGTCAGCAGCGCGTAGCTCGCGATATTGAACGGCACGCCCAGAAAAATGTCGGCCGACCGCTGATAGAGCTGCAGCGACAGCCGCCCGTCGGCGACATGGCATTGGAACAGGCAATGGCACGGCGCCAGCGCCATCGCGTGCAGGTCGCCGGGGTTCCACGCGGTCACGA
>CAXTWJ010000014.1:19412-19842 GCA_964247925.1 uncultured Sphingomonas sp. | reverse complement strand
GTTCGGCGCGCGCGAGGCGGGCGAGCGCGTCGCGCTGGTCACCACGGCCGAAGCCGCCGCGCGCCGCTACCCGGTGCCCGCCGCGTTCGACCTGGCCCCGCCCGTCGTGACCGTGGGACAGCCGCTGGACGCCGACGCGTTCGCCCAGACGCTGCTCGACATCGGCTACTTCGCCGACGAGCGCGTGGATGAGCCGGGCGAGATGGCGGTCCGCGGGCAGGTGATCGATGTCTTTCCCGTCGATCTGCTGCTGCCCGCGCGGATCGAGCTGGCCGAGGGCAGCGTGGCCGCGATCCGCTGCTACGATCCCGCCACGCAGCTGACTGTGTCGGACACCGACCGGCTGGAGGTCGGCCGCGTCCACGAGCCGCCGGGGGGCGACGCGCCGGTGACGCTGTTCGATCATCTGCCGGGCGCCGCCGTGCTGCTC
>CAXTWJ010000014.1:286-19402 GCA_964247925.1 uncultured Sphingomonas sp. | reverse complement strand
GGGGCGCCCCCCCCCGCCCCGCGCCGCGCGGCGCGACCGCCTGGTCCAGCTCGCCGCCGGCACGCGGGAGGCGGTCGCGGACAAGGGCGCCTGGGATGCCGCGCTCGACGGCCGCACGGTCGAGACGGTTGCCGCGGGCGAGCCCGTGCCCCGCTTCGTCGAGGGCCGGAACGCGCAGCGTGGCTTCACCCGCTTCGCCGCGCCGTTGCTGGACGCGGGCGAGCGGCTGCTGCTCGTCGGGCATCCGCGCGACCTGCGCTTCCTCGCCGCGCGCACCGGCAAGGCGCTCGGCCGCGAGCTGGAGCCGGTGGAGAGCTGGGTTGCCGCGCGCGCCGCGCCCGCCGGCGCGCTCATGTCCCTCGCGATGCCCGCCGACCGGGGCTGGCACGTGGAGGGGATCGTCGCGGTGGCCGCCGCCGACCTGATCGGCAGCCGCGCCGGGGTCGAGGGCGCGACCAGTGCCGACCCCTTCGCGGCGCAGGCGAGCGAGATCCGCGTCGGCGATGTCGTCGTCCACGAGGAATTCGGCATCGGCGTCGTTCAGGGACTCGAACCCTTGCCGGACGGCGATGCCATCCTGCTGGGCTATCACGGCGACGACCGCCGCCTCGTCCCGGTGGCGGAGGCCGACCGCATCTGGCGCTATGGCGCGGACGCCGACGCGGTGACGCTGGACCGGCTCGACGGCTCGTCCTGGGCCAAGCGCCGCGGCGCGATCGACGCCGCCATCGCTGAAAGTGCGCGCGAGCTGACCCGCCTCGCGGCTGAACGCGACGCGCGGGAAGCGCCCGCGCTGCATCCCGACGCTGCCGCGTATGAGCGCTTCGCCGCCGGCTTCCCGTTCACCGAGACCGCCGACCAGGCCCGCGCCATCGCGGCGGTCCGCGCCGACCTCGCCAGCGGTAAGCCGATGGACCGGCTGGTTATCGGCGACGTCGGCTATGGCAAGACGGAGGTCGCGCTGCGCGCCGCCGCCGTCGCCGCGCTGGCGGGCGCGCAGGTCGCGGTGACGGCGCCCACCACCGTGCTGGTCCGTCAGCATCTCGACACCTTTACCCGTCGCTTCGCGGGCACCGGGATCGATGGCGCGGGCCTGTCGCGCCTGTCGAGCGCGGCGGAGAAGAAGCGGGTCAAGGCGGGGCTGGCCGACGGCTCGATCGGCGTGGTGATCGGCACGGGCGCGGTCGCCACGGCCGACTATGCGAAGCTGGCGCTCACCGTCATCGACGAGGAACAACGGTTCGGCGCCGCCGACAAGGCGAAGCTGCGCGCGCTCGGCGGGGACGCGACGCACGTCCTGTCGCTCTCCGCCACGCCCATCCCGCGCACGCTGCAGACCGCGCTGGTCGGCCTCCAGCAACTTTCCATCATCGCCACCCCGCCCGCGCGCCGCCAACCCATCCGCACCGCCATCGCCGAGTGGGACGACACCACGATCCGCACCGCGCTGCGCCGCGAAAAGGGGCGCGGCGGGCAGAGCTTCGTCGTCGTCAGCCGGATCGAGGACATGGCAGGCATGGCCGCGCGGCTTGCCGCGCTGGTGCCGGACCTCGCGATCGTGCAGGCGCATGGCAAGATGCCGGTCGCCGAGATCGACGCGGCCATGGTCGATTTCGCGGCCGGCAAGAACGACGTGCTGCTCGCCACCAACATCATCGAGGCGGGGCTGGACGTGCCGCGCGCCAACACCATGATCGTGTGGCGCGCGGACCGCTTCGGCCTGTCGCAGCTCCACCAGCTGCGCGGGCGTGTCGGCCGTGGCGCGCGGCGTGGGCAGGTGATGCTGCTGACCGATCCGGCGCACCCGATCGCCGAACGCACCGTGCAGCGGCTCCGGACGCTGGAGGCGTTCGACCGGCTGGGCGCCGGCTTCGCGATCGCCGCGCGGGACCTCGATATGCGCGGCGCGGGTGACCTGGTCGGCGACGAGCAGGCCGGGCACATGAAGCTGATCGGGGTGGAGCTGTACCAGTTCCTGCTTGCGGCCGGCCTGCGCGCCGCGCGCGGCGAGCCGGCCGACCGCTGGACGCCCGAGCTGCACCTGGGCATCGCGGGGCGGTTGCCGGAGAACTGGATCCCCGAAGCCGAGCTGCGCGTCACGCTCTATGCCCGGCTCGCCCGCGTCGCAGACGGGGCGGAGCTGGACGCCTTCGTCGCCGAGCTGGAGGACCGCTTCGGCGCACCCCCACCCGAGGCGCGCACGCTGCTCGCCCTCGCCGCCGTCCGTCTGCTGGCCGGCGACGCGCGGATCGCCCGCATCGACGCCGGCCCGGCCGCGATCGCGCTGACCCCGCGCCCTGACGTCGCCGGCGCCGCGGGCGCGGCGGGGCTGGTCGAGAAAAGCGGCCGGCTGCTGCTGGCCGAACGTATCGAGGACGCGGGCGAGCGGCTGGATCGGGTGCGCGCGGTGCTGGAAGCGTTGGGCGGGTGACAGAGGGTCGAAGCTGGTCTAGCATTACGCCGTGACCTACCAGTTCGACAGCCAGGCCTTTGTTCGGCGGATGGAAGCCGCCGGCATGGCTCGAGGCATTGCCGAGGAGCTAGCCGATGCGCTGGGGTCCGTCGTGCTGGATGGCTTTGCGACCAAGCGAGACCTGAAGGACGGTTTCGAGCGTTCGGACAATCGGCTGCGGGAAACAGAGCTCAACCTGCGGAAAGATTTGAAGGATCTGGAGCTCAGGCTGACGCTGCGGTTCGGCGCCATGCTGGTCGGCTCGACCACGCTGACGGTCGGCATTCTCGGGGCACTGATCGCGCTGCGGTAGGTTGACGCGGCACCGGCACCTGCCATGGACGTGCCCATGACCCAGTTCGACCTGACCGACGACCAGTGCGAAATACAGGAACTCGCGCGCCGCTTCACCGCCGACCGCATCACGCCCTTCGCCGCCGAATGGGACGAGCGCGCGCACTATCCCGTCGATGTGTGGAAGGCAGCGGGTGAGCTCGGCTTCGGCGCGATCTATGTCGGTGAGGAGTCGGGCGGCATCGGCCTGGGGCGGCTGGAGGCGGCGCTGATCATGGAGGCGATGGCCTATGGCTGCCCCGCGACCAGCGCGTTCATTTCCATCCACAACATGGCCACATGGATGATCGACCGCTTCGGCGGA
Source organism: uncultured Sphingomonas sp. (assembly GCA_964247925.1). GTDB lineage: Bacteria > Pseudomonadota > Alphaproteobacteria > Sphingomonadales > Sphingomonadaceae > Sphingomonas. The sequence goes on along the minus strand of CAXTWJ010000014.1, from coordinate 16,292 downwards.
CAGGCGATCAAGGACCGGTTCCTCCCCGATCTCGTGTCCATGAACAGGATCGCGAGCTATTGCCTGACCGAGCCGGGCTCCGGCTCCGATGCCGCCGCGCTCAAGACCACGGCACGCCTGGACGGCGAGCATTACATCCTGAACGGCACCAAGCAGTTCATCTCGGGCGCCGGCTATAGCGACGTCTATGTCTGCATGGTCAGGACGGGTGAAGAGAAGTCCAAGGGCATCACGGCGATCGTCGTCGAGAACGGCACGCCGGGCCTGAGCTTCGGCGCGCCCGAGCGCAAGCTCGGCTGGAACGCATCGCCCACCGCGCAGGTCATCTTCGAGGACTGTCGCGTGCCGGTCGCCAATGTCGTGGGCGCGGAGGGCGAGGGGTTCCGCATCGCCATGACGGGGCTGGATGGCGGCCGGCTCAACATCGGCGCCTGTTCGCTGGGCGGCGCGCAGCGATGCCTGGAGGAGGCGATCACCTATACCAAGGAACGCCAGCAGTTCGGCCAGCCGATCGCCGACTTCCAGAACACGCAGTTCACGCTCGCCGACATGGCGACCGACCTGGAGGCGGCGCGCGCGCTGCTCTACCTCGCCGCCGCCAAGGTGAGCGCCGATGCACCCGACAAGTCGCGCTTTTCCGCGATGGCGAAGCGGCTGGCGACAGACAACGGCTCGTCGATCGTCGATCGCGCGCTGCAGCTCCACGGCGGCTATGGCTATCTGCGCGACTATCCGATCGAGCGGTTCTGGCGCGACCTGCGCGTCCATTCGATCCTGGAGGGGACCAACCAGGTCATGCGGATGATCGTCGGCCGCGAGCTGACGCGCCAGTGACCGCGGTGCTCGCCCCCGACGAGATCATCGCCGAGAAGCAGGGCCGCGTCGGCCGCCTGCGGCTCAATCGGCCCCGCCAGCTCCATGCGCTCAACACCGCGATGTGCGAGGCGATGCTGGCCGCGCTCGACGCCTGGCGCACGGACGCGGAGGTCGAGGCGGTGATCCTCGATCACGCCGAGGGCCGGGGTTTTTGCGCCGGTGGCGACATTCGAATGCTGGCGGAGTCGGGCGCGGCGGACGGGGTGGCGGCGCGCGCCTTCTTCCACACCGAATACCGGCTCAACCATCGGCTGTTCACCTGGGCCAAGCCGACGGTCGCGTTCATGGACGGCGTGACGATGGGCGGCGGCGTCGGGATCAGCCTGCCATGCCGCTACCGGGTCGCGACGGAGAACACGCGCTTCGCCATGCCGGAGACCGGCATCGGCCTGTTCCCGGATGTCGGCGGCGGCTGGTACCTGTCGCGCCTGACCGGTCGGGTGGGGCAGTATCTGGCGCTGACCGGCCATCGGCTGGACGGGGCGGAGTGTCTGAGTTTAGGTCTCGCCACACATTATATGCAGCTTAGCGAGCAAGTTGCCTCCGTGAAGGAGTGGATCGTCGACCGCCCAGCGGCGGAGATACCGGCCATCTTGGAAGGGACCACGGATCTTCCGGGTGCCGGAAAAATCATGGCACACCGCCAGGCGATCGACCGGCTGTTCGCGTCGGACCGGCTGGAGGATGTCTTCGCGGCGCTGAAGGCCGATGGCAGCGACTTCGCCCGTGACACGCTCGCCACGCTGCGCGCCAAGTCGCCCCAAGCCATGAAGGTCAGCCTCAAGCTGCTGCTCGACGGTGCCACGATGCCGACCTTCGGGGACGAGATGCGGCAGGAATATGCGGTCGGCGCGCGCGTCGTCCAGCGGCACGACTTCGCCGAAGGCGTCCGCGCGGTGATCGTGGACAAGGACAACGCCCCGCGCTGGCATCCCGCGGCGCCCGAGGAGGTCAGCGATCACCTCATCGACCAGATCTTCGCGCCCCTGCCGGACGCCGAAGCGTGGAGCCCCGAATGACCGATTACGCGACCATCCTCGTCGAGCAGCGCGGCCCCGTCACGCTCATCACGCTCAACCGACCGCAGGCGCTCAACGCGCTCAACGGTCAGGTGCTCGCCGACCTGCTCGCCGCTGCCCGCGCGTTCGATGCCGATCCGGGGCAGGGCTGCGCGGTCATCACCGGCTCCGACAAGGCGTTCGCGGCGGGCGCGGACATCAAGGAGATGCAGGCCCAGGGCTTCGCCGAGATGTACGGGTCCGATTTCTTCGCGGGCTGGGAGACGTTCACGCTGACCCGCAAGCCGATGATCGCCGCCGTCGCGGGCTATGCGCTGGGCGGTGGCTGCGAGCTGGCGATGATGTGCGACTTTATCCTCGCCGCCGACACCGCGAAGTTCGGCCAGCCGGAGATCAAGCTGGGCGTCACGCCCGGCATGGGCGGCTCGCAGCGGCTGACGCGCGCGGTGGGCAAGGCCAAGGCGATGGAGATGTGCCTGACGGGCCGGATGATGGACGCCGCCGAGGCCGAGCGCGCGGGCCTTGTCTCGCGCGTGATTCCCGCCGCCGAGCTGGTCGAGGAAGCGGTGAAGACCGCGGCGACCATTGCCGGCATGGCCCCGCTCGCGGTCAAGGCGAACAAGGAGATGGTCGATGCCGCGTTCGAGACGGGCCTGGCGCAGGGCATCCGCTTCGAGCGCCGCCTGTTCCACGGCCTGTTCGGGACGGCGGACCAGAAGGAGGGCATGACTGCTTTTGTCGAGAAGCGGCCGGGAAAGTGGACCGGGCGATGACTCTCCCAGTCGGACTATTATTTGTAGGCCTGTGCGGTCTTTGGCTGGCCATAAAAGGCTTTCGCGATTCTCGCCGTCACGACGGAGATTTTTCGGAATGGATCGTCTCTGATGCGACTCCCCTGAACCGCAGTCTGTGGCGTGCCAGGGCTCGGGTTCAATTAGTCGTGCTGCCGATAGCGGGCGCTGCGTGTCTATTCGGCGCGGTTAAATTGATGCTTGGGAAGTAGGAACTGAACATGGCACGGGTCGCGTTCATCGGGTTGGGCAACATGGGCGGCGGCATGGCCGCGAACCTGGCCAAGGTGGGGCATGACGTCCGCGCCTTCGACCTCAGCGCCGACGCGCTGACCCGCGCGGAAGCTGCCGGCTGCCTGCGCGCGCCCGATGCCGTGCAGGCGGTGGACGGGGCGGAGGCGGTCGTGACGATGCTGCCCGCCGGCACCCATGTCGAACAGACCTACGCCGCCGTCCTGCCCCACGCGGCGCCCGGCACGGTGCTGATCGACTGTTCCACGATCGACGTCGGCACCGCGAAGCGCGTGGCGGCGCAGGCGCGCGATGCCGGGCTGCAGGCGGTGGACGCGCCCGTGTCGGGCGGCATCGCGGCGGCGGCGGCGGGCACGCTTACCTTCATGGTCGGCGGGGCCGAAGACGCTTTCGCGCGCGCGGAGCCGTACCTGTCCGCGATGGGCAAGGCGGTGATCCACGCCGGCGCGAGCGGCGCGGGGCAGGCGGCGAAGATCTGCAACAACATGATCCTCGGCGCGACGATGGTCGCTACCTCGGAGGCGTTCCGGCTCGCGGACAGGCTCGGGCTCGACGCGCGGGCCTTTTACGACATCGCGTCGGTCAGCTCGGGCCAGAGCTGGTCGATGACGAGCTACTGCCCGGTGCCGGGCGTCGGCCCGGAGACGCCCGCTGACCGTGACTACGAGGGCGGGTTCGCCGCCGCGCTGATGCTGAAGGATCTGCGCCTCGCCACGCAGGCGGCGGACGAGGCGGGCGCCCACACGCCCATGGGCGAGCGCGCGCGCGAACTGTACGAAGCCATGGTCGCCGACGGGCAGGGCGGCCGCGACTTCAGCGCCATCATCGAGCGGCTTTGATCCTCCCCGCAAGGGGGAGGATGAACGTCAGTGCTTGTGTTCTGACCTGAGCCGGTAGCGCCCGTCGTCCGCGCGCGTGAAAAGGCCGGGGATGGCGGGATGCTCGATCGGCTCGTCGCTGTCGTCGGGCACCAGATTCTGCTGGCTGACATAGGCGACGTAGCTCGACTCCGCATTCTCGGCGAGCAGGTGATAGAAGGGCTGGTCCTTGGGCGGACGGATCCCTTCGGGAATCGCCTGGTACCATTCTTCCGAGTTGGCGAACACCGGATCGACGTCGAAGATCACGCCGCGAAAGTCGAACATCCGGTGGCGCACGACCTCGCCGATGCCGAAGCGCGCCGCGACGATCGGGGGCGCGCCGGGGTCTAGGCTGATGGGAAGGCCGGCGGTGGGGTGACGGTTCATTCGTCCTATTTAGGCGCCGCGCCACCCCGCACAACCTGTCGTTTCGGCGCGGCTTGCGCTGGCCCCGACCGTTGGCTAGAGGCGCGCCCTTGACCGTCCGGCTCCTCGCGAGCCAATGCGTCCTCGCGCGGAGAGGTGGCAGAGTGGTCGATTGTACCGCACTCGAAATGCGGCGTGCCCTCACGGGTACCGTGGGTTCGAATCCCACCCTCTCCGCCACTTCGGAACAGATCTGGGCACGCCGCCCGCCGCCGTGGCTACGCCGTTGGCGATGGCGAGCTGCCGGAGCAGTTCCGATCGCGAGCCCATGATGCTGACTTCACTGTTGGCGACCTCGACGTGCTCAGCGAGCGCGCGAAGGTGGTCGCGCCGGAACCTCACGTCCGGACCCCGGAGCTTGCGCCTTGCAGCCGCCGCGAATGCGGACAGGATCGCCGGCGTGATCTCCGGCACGATCGTGTCGGCCTCGGCTGCCGCGCGCTTGGCGTCGGCTTCGGCCTGGCTCTTGATCGCGCGAAGCTCGGCTATGCGCTCCTTGAGCGAACCATCGCCCAGATCAGCGACCCCGCTCTCGATCGCGTCGTAAAGGCGCTTCAGCCTTCCGTCCGCCTCCGCCGCTCGCTTGCGCATCTCGGTCGCGTGCGCCCGCTTGCGCGCCGCCCGGTCCTCCCGCCTACCGAGCAGCACGCCGAGCACCTCTTCGAGGCGCTCGGGCTCGAGCAGCCGCTCTTCGAGGTGCGACGTCACCACCCCGTCCAGCTTCTCCATCGGGATCGACCGGCCCTTGCACCCTGTCACGCCCTGCCGCGCGGCGATCGAGCAGGTGTAGCAGCGGTAGCGGCCCGACTTGCCCGTGCGGATAGTCATTGCCCCGCGGCAGTCGGCGCAGAAGCAGATGCCCGTCAGCAGCGTCGGTCCGGCGACGACCTGCGGCGGCGCGACCTTCGGATTGCGCGAGCGCAGCAGCTCCTGCACCCGGTCCCAGGTGTCCTGCGCAAGCAGCCGCGGCACCTCGACGCCAATGACCTGATCGTCGGGCTTGTTCGCGCCGTGCTTGGTGCGGCGGTTGAACTCGTGGACCCCGATGTAGCTGGTGCGCGTCAGCATCCGATGGACGGCGCCGATGCTCCAGCGCCCGCCGGTGCGGGTGTAGAGCTTGCGCTCATTCAGGTGCTTTGTGATCGCCTTGACGTCCATTGGACCCGAGCCGTCATGCCCCTCGATCGCGAGGCTGAACGCCAGCCGGACGGTGTCCGCATGGAGCGGATCGATCTCAAGCTTCTTCTTGACCTTGGTGCCACGCTTCTCGGCATCGACGACGCGGTAGCCGATCGGCGGCAGCGAGCCGTTCCAAAAGCCTTGGCGCGCGTTCTCCTTCAGTGCGCGCAGCGTGTGCTTGGCGTTCTCCTTGGACTGATACTCATCGAATAACGCCATGATCTGGCGCATCATGACGTGAATCGGGTCTTCGCCCAGTTCCTGTGTCATGGACACGAGCTTGACGCCCGACTTGGCGTGCTTGCGGACGTAGACTTCCAGCTCGAAATGGTCGCGGAAGAAACGGCTGAACGAGTGGACCACGATCATATCGAAGGCAGGCGGCTTGACCGTCCCGGCCTCCATCACCCGCTGAAACTCGGGCCGCCGGTCGTTGGTCGCCAACGCGCCCGGCTCGACGAACGTCTCGACAAGCTGATAGCCGCGCGCGGTGCAGTAGGCCTCGCCCTGGCTGCGCTGGTCGGGAATTGAGATGTCGTGCTCGGCCTGGCGCGCGGTCGAGACGCGCAGGTAGAGCGCCACGCGCAGCGGCACCGTGGGTGTGACGGCGTTCATGCCACCGCCTCCCGAACGCGTAGCCGTCCGCGCTCGCGAGTGCGCCGCGGCGTCTTCACGACGATCTCGACGTCCTGACCCAGCGCGGTTAGGCAGCGGAGCAGCCGGTCGCTGGAGAAGCCGGTGAGCCGGCCGTTAATCAACGCGGAGATTTTCGGCTGATCCAGCCCGACCAGAACCGCCGCCGCGCCTTGCGTCAGCTTGCGCCGCCTGATCGCCTCGCGGATGTGACTGGCAAGCTCCGCCTTCGCCAGCTCCTCCTCCGGCTCCGCGACGCCGAGATCGGCGAACACGTTGGCCGAGCCCTCCGTCACCGCGTCTTTGTCTTGCTTGCTTGCCATTGGCCGTAATCCTTCTCGGCTCGCCGTAACCGCGTCTCGATCAGCGCCAGATCCCTCGTCGGCGTGGCGATGCCGCTCTTCGACTTCTTCTGAAATGCGTGCAGCACGTAGACAACGCCCGCGAACCGCACCGTGTAGACAGCCCGGAAAGTGTCGCCGTCATGATCGTCGACGATCTCGACGACGCCCGAACCGCCATAGCCTTTGAGCGGCTTCGCCCATGCGGCCTTGCCGCCCGTCTGCGCCTCCCAGAGCGCACCGCCGACGCGGAGCCGAACAGCCTCGGGAAAGTCCCGAAGGTCACCCCGGCTGCTCGCGATCCATCGAACGGGCTTGACGGCCGGCTATCCACGCATTCCTCCTATGCCAGATACAGCATCATTCCGTGCGGGCTCCAAGCGCTTCTGGCCCTTAGCCATCGGCCTCGTCCCTCGTTGCGAATGATCAAACCGCCCGAACAGCTCGTCGAGAACATGGCCGAACCAGGCCTCGAATACGTCCACTTCGCGCTCTGCTACCGGCACGCGCTCGGGCCAGTCGTCGATCACGCGCCAAGCCCCCGAATCATGGTCGGGCGGGCGATTGCGTCGACGTTGGACCGGGTCGCGCGCGTAAAACAGCAGATCAGCCGACAATGCGGCCGCACCTGGAACGCTCTTAGGCATGCGTGGGCCCGCTTCGCCATGACCAGACACTGGCGACGCCGATCGTCTGGCGTAAGATTTCGCGTTCTAACGGAGTGCTCCGGGAAAGCGCGGACGCCGCATGAGCGGGGTCAAAGCGGCGACCATATGCCGAATTGCGCTTGTCCCGACGCGTTCCACAGGAAGGACGGGCTTAGATCAGATACACTACCGAGCGCGCCCTCGCGGTACAGTCACGTCCCACTAAAACCAAATCTGCGTCTGCTCGATGTTTGCCGTTCACGTAAGACCCGCGATGCTTTGCGCCAGCTCTGCATTCCGGAACGGCTTGGTCAGCCTTGGCAGGTCAGCCGCGATCCCGTCGGCTTCAGCGTAGCCTGAGACGATCAAGATCGGCACGCCCGGCCGCTCCCCGCGAACTTGCCGCGCAAGTTCAGCCCCATTCATCCCCGGCATCAGGTGATCGGTGACGATCAGGTCGGGCGCGGCGCCGTTGGCCATCAGCTGCAAGGCCTGCTCGGCCGAGTTGGCCTCGATCACGTCGTAACCAAGGTCGGCGAGCATGTCGGCCGTGCTCATTCGCACCAGCTCCTCGTCGTCAACCAGCAGGACGCTGCCGCGCGATGCGACCGGCGCGACCGCAAGCCGCGTCTCGCCCCCTTCCACGAGACCGAGGCTGACGGGAAGCCAGAGCTCGACCGCGGTGCCCTGGCCGGGCGCGCTCACTATGGTGAGGCCGCCCCCGAGTTGCGCGACGAGTCCATGGACCATCGAGAGACCAAGGCCCGTGCCCTTGCCGATGCCCTTGGTCGAGAAGAACGGCTCGACGGCACGCGCGCGTGTCGCCTCGTCCATGCCGGAGCCGGTGTCCGCCACCGAGAGCCGCACGTAATGACCCTGCCGCAGTCCCGATCGGTGGCCGACGATGATGATGCTCTCGCGCGCAGCGGCGATGGTCAGCGTCCCGCCGTTGGGCATGGCATCGCGCGCGTTCACGCCGAGATTGAGGATCGCCATCTCGAGCTGGTTCGCGTCGGCGCTCGCGGGAGGGAGATCGGCGGCGACCTCGACGCGGACCGCGATTCCGGGACCGACCGTGCTGCCGATCAGCTCCGCCATGCCGTCGATCAATAAGCCGAGATCGACCGCCGTCGCCTGCAACGGCTGACGCCGCGCGAACGCGAGCAGCCGCTGGACGAGCGTCTTGGCGCGATCGGCCGACTGCAGAGCGCCGTCGATCAGCCGGCGCTCACGCTCGTTGCCGAGCCCCCGGCGGGTCAGCATGTCGAGCGAGCCGATGATCGGGGTGAGCAGGTTGTTGAAGTCGTGCGCGACGCCGCCGGTCAGCTGGCCCATCGCCTCCATCTTCTGCGACTGCCGCAGCGCCGCCTCCGACGTCACGAGTTCGCGGGTGCGGTCGGCAACCTGCTGTTCGAGATTGGTGTTCAGACTGGCGAGCTCGGCCCCGAGCCGCTTCTCATCCTCGATGTCGGTGTCGATCCCTACCCACATCTCGATCCGCCCGTCAGCGGTCCTGACCGGCTCCGCGTTGACGAGAAACGCGCGATACGCCCCATCCGCGCGGCGGATGCGGAACTGCATTTCGTAGGGATCGCCGGTCGCGATCGCGTGCGTCCAGGCTTTGATCGCGCGCGGCCGGTCGTCGGGATGGACGGTCTCCGACCACGCATCCCCGTAGAGCGTATCGGGCTTGTAGCCGGTGTAGGCGTAAGTCCGATCGTTGAACCAGTCGACGTAGCCGTCGGGCCGGCTGCTCCAGACGTGGGTCGGCATGCACTGTGCGAAGACCCGAAAGCGCTCCTCGCTCGTGCGCATCGCCGCCTCGGCGAGCGCGTGATCGGTAACATCGTGACCTTGGGTAAAGACTCCGGTGACCTTGCCGTGCGCGTCGAGAACGGGCTCGTAGACCAGGTCGACGAACCGCTTCTCGAGCGGACCGCCGGGTGTTCGCGCCATGCTGACCGCAACGTCATCCGCGAGAAAACGCTCGCCGGTGGCGTAGACCGCATCGAGCCGCTCGTAGAACCCTTGGCCTTCGATGTCGGGCAGCGCGTCGCGCACGGTCTTGCCGACGAGGTCGCGTCGACCGACCAGGCGGCAATAGGCTTCGTTGGCGAACTCGTAGACGTGCTCGGGTCCGTGCTGGATGCAGATGAAGCCGGGCGTCTGCTGAAACTGGCGCCGCTGGCGCTCGCGCTCGGCATCGATTCGTTGGTCGCCGAGCACCTTCTCGGTCGTCTCTGCCGCCGCGCAGAACAGGCCAGCGATGACGCCGTCGTCATCGCGCAGCGGTGAGTAGGAGAAGGTGAACCAGCAGTCTTCGGGATAGCCGTTGCGCTCCAGCACGAGCGGCAGGTTCTCGGACCAGGTCGCTTCGCCGCCGAGCGCCGACCCGATCAACGGCGCGACCGCGTCCCACGCCTCCGACCATACCTCCTTGAACGGCCGCCCGAGCGCCCAGGGGTGCCGCTTGCCGAACACGGGCCGGTAAGCGTCGTTGTAGAGGAAGGCGAGTTCGGGACCCCAGGCGACGAACATGACCTGCTGGTTCGGCAGCATAAGGCCCACCGCCGATCGCAGCGCCTGCGGCCATGACTCTAGCCTGCCGATTGGTGACTTTGACCAGTCGTGAGCGCGGATCAGCGCACCCATCTCGCCGCCATTGGCCAGCATGGCATCGATGGCGCCAAGGTGGGCGGAGGTGGCCGAGCGCATATAATCGTCACTCATGGTCGGCGTCACATCCTGATCTGACAAAGCGTTGCTGCTACTGGCCTGTTCCCGGTCTCGCGCGATCTCCGTCCGACCGTAGGTTGGTGCTCCGGGCCAAGTATGGCGCTAGGTCGGCCGGAGGGACAGCCACTTTCCGACGCCGTTCGAAGGTTTCGTGATCGCAGCCTCTTGGGGCCGGCGCCGTCGGCTCGGACCGGTCAACGACGTTTTGCTGATTGAGCCCTCGAGAGAGGGAGAGGGCCGCGGCTGTCGCCGTGACGGGTTGAGGGTCGAGGAGAGTGTCTCCCGACCGGCTCGTCCGGAGACCTCCCATGCTTCAGCAGCTTACCCCAACATCGTCGCGGCCATCCAGACGGTGACGGCAGCGGCCGTGAACTGAGCCGATGCGCAGCTTCAGCTACGACCGCCCCGAGGCCAGGGGTCATCTGAACGAACGACTGCGGCTGGCGCGGGGCGTTATCGCGACAGGTGGCTGCCTCCGGGTCGTCACCGCCCTGCCGAGAACGTCCGTTCGGGATCGCTGCCGATTGCCGAAGGACGGAGCAGGCATTTCAGTCTTCGTTCGCCGAGCCTCTCAGGCGGTTCCCCGGGAGCCTCCCATGAAGCTGCCTACTTCATCAGCCCGCCGGCGCGCAGCGCGTCCTCGATGATCCGGCGGACGTCGAGCCCGGCCGCGGGCTCCGGCTCGGGATCGAGCCGCTGCGCCCACGTGACCCGACGCGCGACGGGCGAACCGGCGATCGCCGGAACGGCGTCCTTCTGCTTCGCTCGCTCGGGCGCCGCCGCCTGCGCCACGGCGTCCGCGGTCAGGCCCCAGAACTCCGCGATGCGCCGCGATGATGAGATCGCGACGTCGAGCATATGCGGACCGGCGATCTCGAACGGGTCCGCGCCGCTCGCGTCGAGCGGGGTGCCATGACCCATCCCGGTAATATCGTACGCTTCCACCGCGACCCGCCCGTCCGCGTCGCGCCATGCGCGGTGCGGATAGCCGTCGACGCGGTCGGTGGTGGACGGAGCTCCCTCGATCTGGTGGAGCGGCAGCCATTGGTCGACGATCGCCTCCGCGTTGTTCGGATCGACGGTGGCGTCGCGTGAGCCATGCCACACCGAGATCGTAGGCCAGGGTCCCTGGTGACCGGAGGCGCGTCGGACAAGCGTCGCGAGGGCATCTGGGCGGCTCGTCCCGCGGGCGCGCATGGCGCCAAACGCCTCCTGCACGGTGGACGCGCAGCCATAGGGCAGGCCGGCGATGATCGCGCCGCCGGCGAACAGCTCCGGGTAGGTCGCGAGCACCACCGACGCCATGGCACCGCCCGCCGACAGGCCGGTGACAAAGATGCGACCACGGTCGATACCGTGCCTGGCCACGACCGCCTGGATCATCTGGTGGATCGACAGAGCCTCGCCCGCGCCACGGGCGATGTCGCCGGGCTGGAACCAGTTGAAGCAGAGGTTGGCATTGTTGGCGCGGTTCTGCTCAGGGTAGAGCAGCACGAAGCCGTGCCGGTCGGCGAGCCGCGACCAGCCCGAACCGCGATCATAGTCCGCCGCGGTCTGCGTGCAGCCGTGCAGCACGACAACAAGCGCGGGGCGCTCGGAAAGCCGCGCCGGCACGTGAAGCCGGCCACGCAATGCGCCGGGGTTCGCGCCGAATCCGGTCAGGTCGTCAAGCCTGTCCTCCGCCTCCGCCCTGCCCGTGCCCTTACCGGCTCCGCCGATCGGATCGAGCAACGATTTGCGCATATCTCGGCTCCTCCGGAAGCATCTCCCCCGACGGCATCGGGAGCGTTGCTGCGCTGCAGCATATGGCGCCGATCGAACGCTCGGCAAGGCTGGCGTTGCGCCTGGCCGACCTGATCCTCGATGCCGTCCTTACGCAAGATGGTGTAATCCGGTGACGACCTGCGGGACCAAATGGAAGTACAACGAGCCGCTCTGCCCCTGCTGACACTGCTCGACAGCGCTTGCGGCGCAGAACACACCCAGGGGTCCGGGCTGCGGGCAGTTCCTGTTCTGGATCGGCAAGGCGCTCGAGGACTTCAAGGGCCAGACCTATAGGGGCACGATCATTGCGCCAGACGGCCAGGACTTCGACGCCGATGCGTTGAAGAAGAACAGGCTGTCGCCGTTTCAGCAGGCCGGGGCGGTGAAAATCGCGGAAGGCAAGCTGCCTCGACCCGTGCTTGACGCCATACCCGGCGCCACCCGGCAAGACCTCCTGATGGCGCTGGGCGATGTCTGGAATCCGGTCGAGACCTGGGTCAGGTCACCGCTCCAATGATGCAATCCGGATTCATTACACCACGAGCACGGCGCAGGCCTCGCTTGCCGTGGCGCAAGGCGGTCCGGCTGCTGGGTTTTGGCACCGGGCCTTGGTCGACGCGGACAGCGCCGTCTATCCGGCCCGGCTTCCTCCGCTCAGTGGCACCATCATCCGGTGCCTGCGGACGTTGGACCGCGACGGATCTGCCGCACTCGCCTCACAGTCCCAGCGATAGCCGCAGATAGCCGACCTGACCGGGCAGGTCATAGGTCGTCGGGTCGAAATTGGCGCTGTCGCAGGTGTAGCAGGCGGGCGGCTTGCGGTTGAACACGTTGTTCACCCCCGCCGTCAGCCGCAGCCGCTCATCGATCCAGCCCGGCGACACGAACAGCTGGACGTCGCCATAGAAGGTCGGGCGCATCCGGTTGCCGTTGCTCTCGCGCACGGCCGAGATGTACCGGCCCGTGAACGAGCCGCCGAAGTAGCGGCCGATCCAGTCAAGCGTGCCGTTCACCTTGACGCGCGGGAACGCCTGGTCGGTGGCAAGGCAGCGCTCCGTGCGGACGCAGTGCTGGGTCGGCGCGTTCAGGTCGGCGGGCGGGCGGACGTCGTATTTGAGCAGATAGGCGGCGTTGACCGTCAGCCCGGCGGTGCCGCCGGCGACCGGCGGCGAGCGATACGTCAGGTTGCCGTCCAGGCCGTCCGTGTCGATGCCGTTCAGGTTCTGGAGCACGGCCGAGATGCTGCTGACGCTGCCATTGCCGTTGCGGTCGATCGCGGCGCAGCTCACCGGATCGGCGAAGAACGCGCAGCGGCTGAGCGTCAGCGTCGCCGGGACCGAGTCGATCGCGTTCTTCAGGCGTATCCTGAAATAGTTGACCTCCAGGCTCAACGCGCTCGCGAAGCCGCCGCGCGCCCAGGCCGGGCTGTATACGCCGCCCGCCGTCCAGGTCCTGGCGGTCTCGGGCCGGAGCGCGGTTGACCCGCGGGAGAACACGCCGAGCTGACCGCCGACCGGCTCGGCATAGCTGCCGTTCGCGGGGACGCCGTTGGCGATGCAGTTGGCGCGCACCGTGGCGTTGGTGCTGAACGAGCCGCCGTCCGCGCTGGTGCAGGGGTCATTGATCGTCGCGTCGGTACGCGACGGCCCGGCATAGAGCTCGCCGATGCTGGGCGCGCGCAGGCTTTCCGCATAGCCGCCGCGCAGCAGCAGGTCACGGACCGGCTTCCACAGCCCGGAAGCGGTGAAGGTCGTGTTGCTGCCGAAGCTCGAATAATTGGAATGCCGGACGGCGCCGTCCAGCTCCAGCTTCTGGAACAGGGTCGTGTCGGCGAGGAGGGGGATGCGCAGTTCGCCGTAGACCTCGTCGACGTTGAACCCGCCGCGCGACGGGCTGGTCGGCACGTCGGCGCCGAGCCCGGCGACGATGACGGGGTCGGGCGTGTAGCTCGCGCGCTGGTCGCGGTGCTCGTAGCCGATCGCGAAGCCGACCGGGCCCGCGGGCAGGTCGATGATGTCGCCGGTCAGGTTGGCCTGCCCGTCCCACAGGCGCTGCAGACTCTTGTCGCGCTCGTCGAAGGTGACGTAATTCAGCATCGCCGGCGTGATCGAGCCGACCCCGCCGAAGATGTTGAAGGGGACGCAGTCGCCCGTGCACAGCCGCACGGGGCCGAGCGCCTGCGCCAGGCGCGCCGCGTTGAGGTTGCCGGTGAAGACCTGGTGCGCGTCGTTGAGACCATAGACGCCGTTCACGTCCCAGTACCAGCGGTGGGCGCCGACCTCGAACGACCCGTCCAGCGTGCCGGTCACCGAGAAGGTGTCGACGCGCTGGCTGAAGCGACGCGGCCCGCCCTCCACGAAGCGCCGCCGGATGGTCGAATAGTTGGCCGGGGTGCCGTCCGCGCCCGAGGACAGGGTGACGCCGAACGGGTTGTAGGGGTTGGTGGCGTCCACGGAGATCGTATCGAGCAGGTTGCCGTTGCCCGCGTCCGGGCCGATGAACAGCGGCAGGAAGGCGGCCTGGGTGGTCGAGTTCCGCCGATTGTAGATCGCCTTCACCCGGAAGTTCGTCTCGCCGCCCAGCGCCTGCTTGAACGACAGCCAGCCGCCGTAGCGCTCCGACGGCGTCAGCAGGTAATTGTAGGGCGCGAAGTCGAAGCCGTCGTCCGAGTTGTTGCCGCGATAGGGGCGGTAGTCGGCGAGCGTCGGCGCTCGTCCGATCACCGGCGCGTTGAGCGTCAGGCTCTGACCGAGCACATCGTAGCGGCCGCGCGGCGTCGCGCTCGAGCAACCCGAGGACGGGATCGCGCAGGTCGTGGCGTACGGGTACGGGTAGCGGGAAATCGCGCGATCGGCGGTGCTCACGCCTCCCTGCTTGGTGTAATAGCCCCCGAACACGACCGAGGTGCCGGTTCCCTCGTTCTGCACGCCATAGTCGAGCGTCGCGTTGTAGGTGTGGCCGTCGCCCTGGCGGAAGGTGCCGAACTGGGCGGAGGCCTGCAGCCCCTTCTGCTGCTGCTTGGTAATGACGTTCACCACGCCCGCCACCGCGTCGGAGCCGTAGAGCGGCGAGGCGCCCGACTGGAGCACCTCCACCCGGCTGATGAAGTTGATCGGGATCGAGTTGAGATCGACCGAGGCGGGGATGCCGCCCGCCGCTGACCCGTTGACGTAGCGCAGGCCGTCCACCAGCACGAGCGTGCGCTTGGCGCCCAGGTAGCGCAGGTCGATCTCCGCCGATCCCGAGCTGACGCCGGTGCCGTCGGGGGGGCCGCCGATATTGCCGGCGTTGTTAACCTTGGTGTTCAGCCCGCCCGCCGCGCTGGGCAGCCGCTGCAGCACGTCCGCGACCGCCGTCAGGCCGGTCTGCGCGATCCCGGCCTGATCGACGCTGATCACCGGCTTGTCCTGTTCCGTCGGGTCGCGACGGATGCGCGATCCGGTGACCACCACGTCGCCCGTCGGCAGGGCGTCCGGGGCGGCCTGCCGCGACAGGTCGGTGGCGGCCTGGTCCTGCGGCGGCACGGCGGTCTGCGCCACGGCCGGGGCAGCGATCGTTACCGCAAGGGCCAGGATCGCGCCGCCGGTCCGCAGGCCCGCACGCAAGGTAGTGCTCGTCGATCGCATTCGTCTTTCCCCTTGATCGTGGCGGGGCGCAGCCGTTTGCCGGCCTGCCGCCCCTTCATCGCTCTCCCGTGAGACGGTCTGGTCCGTCGCCGTCAGGCCCAGACCTTGTCCAAGGCCATGCAGAAATCCTTCATCTCGGCCTGCGAGCCCACGGTGACGCGCGACACGGTGGGCCAGATCGGCCAGCTGCGCCCGATCTCCACCGACTGGGTGCGGAACGCCGTCTGCATGTCCTTGGCCTGCCTGGTCTTCCAGTCGATCATGAACATGTTCGCCTCCGTCGGCTTCACGTCCAGCCCGCGCTTCTTGAGATGCTCGAGCGCCAGCCCGCGCGCCTCCTGCATCTCGCGGCGGCGCGCGGCGATCAGGTCCGCGGCGGTCAGGCTGGCGGTGGCGCAGGCCAGCGACGTGACCGGCAGCGCGCCGGACTGCATGCCGCCGTCGTAGCGCATCATCTTCGTGATGTTGTCGGGGTCGGTCATGATGTAGCCCATCCGCAGCCCCGCCATGCCGAACAGCTTGGAGAAGGTGCGCTGGACGATGACGTCCTTGTGCTTCGTCGCGAGATAGGAGCCGACCGGCACGCCCGCGAAGTGGGTGTAGGCCTCGTCCAGCAGCACCATGGCGCCCGCTGGCTTGTTGGCCAGAAGCCATTCGACGTCGCTCAGCGGCGTGATCGTGCCCGTCGGGTTGTTGGGCGAGCAGATATAGTACAGCCCGGCGTTCGGATCGGCGGCGAGCATCGCCTTGACGTCGTGGCGATAGTCGCGGGTCAGCGGCACCTTCTTGACGGGCGCGCCGAGCCACTCGGCGGTGCGCCAGCCGAGCTCGAACGTCGGGTCGGCGGTGCCCAGCG
>CAXTWJ010000014.1:0-276 GCA_964247925.1 uncultured Sphingomonas sp. | reverse complement strand
GGGCGGGCCCCCGCCCGCTGCTGGCGGGGCCCCCCCCCCCCCCGGGGGGGCCCCCTCCCTCGCGCCCCGCCGTGGTCGGCGGTGACCAGCGCCCTGGTCGGCGAACAATAGGTGACGACCGCGCGGCACAGCGGGTCGCTCGACCCCGGCCACGGCGCGATGTGGTCGTCGGGCACGCCCTCGACCGCCACCACCGCGTTGATGAACTCGCCGCGCACGTCGTGCGGCTCGTAGCGGTTGCCGTACTGGATCATCTTGGCCGCGCCCGGCCAGGCG
>CAXTWJ010000013.1:0-19964 GCA_964247925.1 uncultured Sphingomonas sp. | reverse complement strand
GCGCGCTTCGTCGTGCTGACCACGGGCCCGCTCAACCGGCCCAAGCTGCCCGACATCCCCGGCATCGAGAGCTTCGCCGGCCATGCCTTCCACACCAGCCGCTGGGACTATGCCTATACCGGCGGGTCCGCGACCGAGCCGATGACGAAACTGGCGGACAAGCGCGTCGGCATCATCGGCACCGGCGCGACCGCGATCCAGGTGGTTCCCGCGCTCGCCCGCGACGCCCGCCACCTCACCGTGTTCCAGCGCACGCCGTCGGGCGTCGACCCGCGCGACAACAGCCGCACCGATCCCGTCTGGTGGGCGAGCCTGCCACCCGGCTGGCAGAGGCAGCGGATGGAGAACTTCTCCGCCCAGTTCACCCAGGCGCTGCCCCCGACCGACGAGGTCCGCGACGGTTGGACCGTGCTCGCGCGCGCCATGCGGGTAAAGGTCGCGCAGGCCCAGCCGGGCGCGGACTATGCCGCGCTCCACGACGAGGCGGATTTCGAGAAGATGCAGATGACCCGGGATCGGGTCGACGCGATCGTCGAGGACCACGCGACTGCCGAGGCGCTCAAGCCCTGGTATAGCGTGTACTGCAAGCGACCCTGCTTCTCCGACGAATACCTTCAGGCGTTCAACCGGCCCAACGTCCAACTTGTCGAAACCGGGCGCGCGGGCGTGGAGGTTATCACGCCAGCCGGCGCGGTGGTGAACGGGGTCGAGCACCCGCTCGACTGCCTGATCTTCGCCACCGGATTCGACACCGCCTCGTCCTACGCCAAGCGCTCGGGCGGCATGAGTATCCGCGGCGTCGGCGGCCTGGGGCTCGACGCCAAGTGGAGGGACGGGCTTTCAACGCTGCACGGAATGCACACGCGCGGATTTCCCAACGTCTTCGTGATCAGCCAGGCGCAGGCGGGCATGTCGCCCAACTTCCCGCACATGATCGCCGAGCAGGCGGCGCATATCGCGCACATCGTCGATCATTGTCTGGAGCGCGGCGTCGGCGCCATCGAGCCGACGGAGGCGGCGGAGAAAGGCTGGGTCGACCTAATCGTCCAGGGCGTCGCCGCGCGGCGGCGCATCCTGGAGGAGTGCACGCCCGGCTACTACAACAACGAGGGCCGGCCGTCCGCCAGCGGCGCGGCGTCGGGCACGTTCGCGCCCGGGCCGATCGCGTTCGCGCAGCTGTTGCGCGAGTGGCGCGAGGGCGGTGATCTCGCCGGGCTGGAGCTCGACGGCGCGCACGCGCGGGGGCAGAGGGAGGACGCGTGATGGCACAGGCTAACGGGCGCAAGTCGATCTTCATCACCGGCGCGGCGTCGGGCATGGGCCTCGCCACCGCGCGTCGCTTCGCGGCCGGCGGCTGGTTCGTCGGCGGCTACGACGTGAACGCCGCCGGGCTAGACGCGTTGGCGGCCGAGCTGGGTGCGGAGAACTGCGTCGCCGGCACGCTGGACGTGACGAGCCCAGAGGCGTTCGAGGCCGCGGTGGCGAGGTTCGGCGAGGCGACCGGCGGCACGCTCGACCTGCTCTTCAACAACGCGGGCATCGGCACGGGCGGCCTGTTCGACGAGCAGCCCTGGGACGAGGTGATGCGGATCATCCAGATTAACCTCATCGGAGTGATGATCGGCATCCGCGCTGGCCTGCCGCTGCTCAAGGCGACGCCGGGCTCGCTGTGCCTGGTCAACGCCTCGTCGTCGGCGATCTGGGGCACGGCGGGGATCGGCGTCTATTCGGCGACCAAGCACGCCGTGCGTGGGCTGATCGAGGCGCTGTCGATCGAGTTCAAGCGCTTCGGCGTGCGCGCCGCCGATCTGCTGCCCGGGCTGATCGATACGCCGCTGCTGTCGGACCAGATGCGGACGATGGCGCCCGCCGACGGGCCGTGGCGGCTGGTGAGGCCCGAGGAGGTCGCCGACACCGTCTGGGCCGCCTACGGGTCCGACCGGCTGCACTGCTATGTCCCCGAGGAACTCCGCGCCTTCCACCGCCAAGTCGTCGACGATCCTGAAGGGGTGCGCGAGGAGCGGACCGAACTGATGCGCCAGATGATGGCGGGAGGCTGACGATGTCAATTCTGGAAGGCCCTGCCGAGCCGTTCGCCGCCTCGGCCGACGCGGACGCGATAGCGCACCTGCGCACCGCGTTCGACGCGCAGCGCCGCGCCTTTGCCGCCGATCGCTCGCCGTCGCTGGACAGTCGGCGCGAGCGACTGGGCGCGCTGATCGGGATGATGGCGGCGAACCGCGCGCGCATCGCCGACGCAGTCGCCGCCGACTTCGGCGCGCACCCGAAGGGCGCGTCCGACCTGATAGAGGTGGCGGGCGTGATCGGCCGCGCGGCCCACGCGGCCGAGCATCTGGAGGAGTGGATGGCGGCCTCGGTGCGGCCCGTCGATCCGGCCGTCTACGGCACCGCCACGGCGCGCGTCGACTATCAGCCCAAGGGCGTCGTCGGCAACATCGTGCCCTGGAACTTCCCATTCGACCTGTCGGTCGGGCCGATGGTGGACATGCTCGCGGCCGGCAATCGCGTCATCGTCAAGCCGTCCGACTACACACCCGCCTGCGCCGCCCTGCTCGCCGAGATGGTCGCGGCCGCGTTCGATCCGGACCTCGTCACCGTCGCGGCGGGCGGGCTGGATCTCGCGCGTGCCTTCTCCACGCTGCCGTGGGATCACCTGCTCTACACCGGCAGCCCGGATGTCGGGCGGCAGGTGATGGCCGCCGCCGCCGCGAACCTCACCCCCGTCACGCTGGAACTCGGGGGCAAGTGCCCCGCGATCCTGACGCCCGGGTCGGTGACCCCCCGCAACGTCGAGGCGGTGATCGGCACCAAGCTGGTGAAGAACGGCCAGATGTGCGTCTCCGTCGACTACGCGCTCGTGCCGCGGGGAGAGGTGGAGACCTTCGTGGCCGAGGCGCGCGCGTTCATGGACCGCGCCGCGCCCGCCTACAGCAAGGGTCCGGAGTGCACCGGCATCATCTCCGATCGCCATCTGGAGCGGCTGGAGTCCATGCTGGAGGAGGCCGCCTCTCGCCAGACGCGCGTGGTGGCCTTGGAGGATGATCCTGCCGTCGATCGCGCGACCCGGCGCATGCCGCTGTCGCTGCTGGTGGATCCCGCGCCGGACCTGCGGGTCATGCGCGAGGAGATCTTCGGGCCGCTGCTGCCGGTGGTGCCGTTCGACACCGTCGAGGACGCGGTGGCGCTGATCAACGCGGGCGATCGCCCACTCGGCCTATACGTCTTCGGCGACGACCAGCACGTGACCGGCCGCGTCCTGGCGCAGAGCCATTCCGGCGGGGCGGCGATCAACACCTGCGCGGTGCAGAGCGCGCTGCCCTCGATGGGGTTCGGCGGCTCTGGCCTGAGCGGCATGGGCCGCCACCATGGCATTGAAGGGTGCCGCGAGTGCCCCAACCCTCGCGGCGTCGTGATCCGCGGCGAGGGCGACCTGATCGACGCCTTCTACGCGCCTTATGCGAAGGCGGTGGCCGTGGTGGATGCGGCGCTCGGTCAGGGCTGAGCCGGCCATGTCCAGCGAGCCCTTCGAGATCACGGCCGACCCATCGCGTTGCCTGCTGCGAATCACGGCTCGAGGCCTTTGGAACCTGAAGACGGTGACGACCTACAAGACGGCGCTGCTCGCCGCCGTCCAGCGCATGCTGGTGGCCGGCGGCCAGTCCGGCGAGATCGTCGCTCTGTTCGACGCGCGCGAGGGTGGGCCCCAGTCGCAGGAGGTCGTCGCCGAGTTCCGCGCCCAGCTGGGTCAGCCCGCCCTAGCGCCGCGCCGGCTCGCCACGCTCGTCGGCAGCGCGCTGCTGCGGCGCCAGGTCGACCGGATCGCGATTCCGAACCAGCGCGTGTTCACAAACGAGGCGGAGGCGCTCGCATGGCTCCTGTCCCCGTCGGACCCGGCATGACCTCGGCCGTCGACCCCGCCGGTGGACGGCTCAGCCGCGCGGCATGGGCCTGGGCCGCATTCCAGGGCGGCCGCGACCCGCTCGTCATCCTGCTCACGATCTACGTGTTCGTGCCCTATGTAGTCACAGGCGTGGTCGGAGACCCGGTCCGGGGGCAGGCGCTGGTTGCGGCGGGTGCAAAATACGCGGGCTGGGCGGTAATGCTGATGGTGCCGCTGATGGGCGCCGCCGTCGACCGGATGGGCGCACGCAAGCCGTGGCTGGCGGCGGTCGTCGCCCTGATGGTCCCGCTCCTGGTCGCGCTGTGGTGGGCGAAGCCCGGCGGCACGGCCCTGAGCGCGGGCGAGACCGTGGCGATGCTGGCGGCGATCGCCGCGCTGTTCGCGTGCACCGAAGCACTGCACAACGCGCTGCTCGTGCCGGCGGCGGGCATGGCGCGGGCCGGGCGCGCCTCCGGGCTCGGGCTCGCGTTGGGCAACCTCGTATCGGTCGTGGCGCTGGCGTTCGTGCTGTGGGCGTTCGCGCTGCCGGGCAAGGTGCCGGCAGGCCTGGTGCCCGCGCGTCCGTTGTTCGGCCTCAATGAAGCCGCGCATGAGCCGGACCGGATCGTGCCGGTGCTGGTCGCGGGGCTGCTCGCGCTGGGCACGCTACCGCTGCTGCGCTGGGTGCCCGACGTGCCGCGCACCGGCGTCGGGCCCGGCCGCGCGCTGCGGCTGGGAATTGGCGACCTGAAGGCGCTGGTGGTCGAAGCGCGAGGCCATCGCGCCGCACTGACCTACCTGGGCGCCCGGCTGCTGTTCACCGACGGCTTGACCGGCATCCTGGTGTTTGCCGGCGTGTACGCCGCTGGCGCGATGGGGTGGCGGACGACGGAGCTGCTCGCCTACGGCCTGATCCTGTGCACGTTCGCCGTGGTCGGCGGCCTCCTGGCGGGTTGGCTCGACACCCGCATAGGGCCCTGGCGCGCGCTGCAGCTGGAGATCGCCGGGGTGATCGTCTCGCAGCTGTTGTCACTAGGCAACACCCGCGACCGGCTGTTCTATGCCCCCTACGACCCGGCTACGCATCCGCCGCTGTGGCCGGGCGGGCTGTTCGCCACGGCACCCGAGTGGGGCCTGATCGCCTGCGGGCTGCTGGCCGCTGTGACCGTGACCGCCGCCTATGCCTCCAGCCGCACGATGCTGACGCGGGTCGCGCCACCGGACAAGATAGGCGTCTTCTTCGGGCTGTTCGTCATCGCGGGTGCCGCGACCGCCTGGCTGGCACCTCTGCTGGTCCAGCTTGCCACGTCGGCGAGCAGGTCGCAGCGGATCGGCCTGCTCCCGCTTTCAGCACTCCTGCTCGCCGGCTTGCTCACCTTGCGCAAAGTCAAGGCCGAGTCCTCGACTAGCTAGCTTCACGCACCATCAACTATCATGCGAGACTGCCGCGCCATGCGGATCACCTTGTGACCGCGGTCGTCGCCACCAGCGGGAGTCGACATCTCATATCGGCGAGGTGGAGATGAAGTCGGCCTTTTCGACGGCTGGGTGGTTCTTAAAGCATGCTCCACCAAGTGGCTGCTAGGTGCCTTGATCAAGCTCGACTCGGACAAGATCGTCGACGCCGTCAGCCGAAACAACTGAACCCCTTGCGCTTACGGACATCGGAGTGATCGAAAGAGCTGGACGGCGTCGTCCCGCTGACCACGAGATCAAGGCGGCGTCGCGGGACGGCATGCCGAAGACCAGCCGAATGTGCTCGCCGGATCCAGTCGATCGCGTGTGACCGAGGACAGTCTCCGCGACTGGTCGCATGCGGCGGACGATGCGAAGGTGCGCGCCCGGACACTTAAGAGATGTGCAACCGACTGAGGCGTCCACATCCCTCCGGCTGCCGGCCGGGGAACGCCCGATCTCCGCAATGATCTCTGGATTCGGCGACGACGCTTCAAGAGGGAGGAAAATGCATGAGTGTCTTGTCCGGCATCGCTGATGCCGTATCGCGGCGCTCCGGCGAGACAGCGAGCGTCGCCGTGGCTCTCGGCGCGGCCGCGGCATTCGAGCGCGGCGACCGCCGCTATGGCCGGGTTCTGCTGGTTCGACTGCTGACCCCGCGCAAAGACGGTGTCGCTGCGGTGGAGCGGCTGACGCCTGTGGAGCGGACGGCGCTCCGGGAGGAGGCCAACCGTCTGCGGCGGCTGGGTAACGCGGAGGGGCGGTCGGCACCCGGCAGTCGGCCCATGCTCAGGGCCGCAGCCAGCGACCTGATCGCAGTCGCCGTGGCCATCACGCGGGGCATCGACACGACGGCGACGATCAAGCTGGCGTTCGTGGCGACGGACCACACCATCGACGCCGAACAGATGATGGTCCGCTCGAAGGAGGTGATCGGTCAGCACGGTGGTTGGAGCGGACCCATGATCGATGTCGCGATCATCGGAACCATCGGGGTCTAAGGTCCGGTCAACCGTGGTGAATCGTGCGGTGCCGAAGCACTAGCACGACCATGGTCGCTGGCCGGGCATGTTGCGATAAGGTGCCGCACCAAGGCGGGAGTTGATCATCCGGGGAGCCATGTTGCACGCTGTCCGCGCAGAGTCGCACCTAGTGCTCGGCCGACACCTCCTGGAGATCAAGGAAGGGGCCGCCCCAGTTTGGACCCGCCTGCCCGCGGTGCGTCGTCGCGAAGATCACCGAGTAGGCGAAACCGCGCCAGCCCGGTCCAGGATAGGTGGAAGCGAGCCGCTCCGCCGCGTCTACGTCTCCGATCCTCGCAAGCAGGTGGATCAGCCGAAGACGTTCCCGGATTGTCGCGGCGCGATCGGGTTCGTTGCCGCTACCCGAGGCGATGGCCGCGGCGGTTGCCGTCTGCAGCATCGACCTTGCGCCGGCCTGGTCGCCCAAGTCCATGCGACGCTCCACGATCGAGAGTCGCGCCTTCAAGAGAACCAACGGCTTGCCGGAACGAGACGCGGCTTCCAGAGCTCTGCTTTCGGCGCCGGCCTTCAGCCACATGTCGGCCGCCAGCTCGTCATCCAGACCGTTCGGACACAGGCGTGCCAACGAGCCCGATGCTTGGAGTCGCGAAACATACGCGGCCACGGTCTTGCTGTTCTGCGTCGGCAGAACCAGTTCGACGATACCGGTGAACCCGTCGTCGACCATGACGCAGTCGGTCGACGGCGGCAGAAGGTTCGTCACTTCCACCGCGCGTTCGAAATCACGCGCTGCCAGGAAATCAGCGATCAATCCCTGGGCCTGCGTCGCTGGCTCGCTGGAGAGACCGGCAGTCGCGGGCGGCGCGCGCGCGGCGCCCCCCCGGGCGCGCCCGCCGGCCGCGGCCGCCGCGCGCCCGACGCCCCGCCGCACGCGCGCGACGGCATCGTCCGGCCTTCCCTCGATCAGGTCGACCGAGGTGCTGTCGAGCCACCCGACCACCCGCCGCCGCGTGTCGCCAACCAAGAACGGGATCAGCGCCCGCAAGCGATCTACGGCGTCGCGCGCACCGCCGGCGGGACGATCGGCCACGCCGTCCCAGGTCGCCATGTAGAGGAGCTGCGCCTTCGTCGGGCCGGGAGGGAGCGATCCCGCCGCCGACAAGATCAGCCGAAAAGGCGGGAGCGGCGGAGGCACGATGCCCGAAGCATCCATCGAGAAACAATCACGGATGCGCCGATCATCCGCGGCGTTCACATTGCCTGGCTTCAGTCGTTCGACGAAGCGCTCGCAGGCGCGACGATCGCTGTCCTGCGCGTCGTGGCGCTCCACGACCTGATGGATCAGCTCGTCTTGGCCGGTGCTGAACGTCCGCAGTTCGTAGTCTTCCGACATTGCCGCCGCCGCCCTGATCGCATCGTCGCGATCGGCGTAACGCAGGTTCCGGGAGATCTCGCGAAGAGCGACGTCCCGCTCTCGACCCGCCGGCATCGACTTGGCTTCGTCAACTGCTCGAGCGGCCAGACTGCCAGCGGGCATCGCATCCGCGCACCCGGCCGAGGACGACAGCAAGGCGATCATCAGGCCGAAGGAGCGGAGGCGGACGAGCAGCACGATCTCAGGCTACGCCAGAACGGGTGGCACGCAAACGCCGGTGGTCATCGCACGACCGAGTGGACACCGGATGTCGCGATCCGCCCTGTCGTCGTTGGGTGCTGGCCGACGATCCGGGAAAGGACCGCTGGTCGAGCACTGCCGACCCCAAGAAGCTGCCGGCAGACGTCCTCGCCGACATGGCTTGCCATGGACCACTTCCACCCCGAACCACGATGCGATCTACGAGACTGACGGTCTGGGAGCCGACCCGGGCTCGCCGAACCTCGCCACCAGCCATGATCGCCAGTCGGCCTCTAGTGCCATCATTGTCGGTGGAAGACGGTAGTGCGGTCCTTCCCGGCCAAGCCACGTCTCAAAGGTGTCGCCGCGCGTGATCGCCGCCGCGATCGCGGGGAACACATCAAGCCCCCCGGCGCGATCCACCATGTAGTCGGCGACGACCCTTCCCGTGCTGTAGAACAGCCCGGCGACCCTTGCCGCGGCGGCGGCTTCCGGACCGGTCTTGATGACGACCATCGTCTTGCCGGTGCGGCGCTGCTCTGCATGCTCGGCCGCGTTAGCGCCGAACCCGGGATGGACGCGGTTGAAGAACGGGCGCAGCTCGACAAGCTCGGTGATGGGCAATCCGGCGAACGCGCCCTTGGCCCGACCGTGATAGACGTCGACGAAGGTTCGGCGACGCCCGTCCGCCAGTTCCTGGCTCTCCATGAGGATGGCGGCCACCTCGTCAAGCCAGTCGGGCGCGGGCGTCCCGTAGTAACGTCCCGCGGCCGGCGGGCGGTTCGGCCAATAGGCTTCGGCATACCACATGTGGCCGAGTTCGTGGGGCACGGTGCCGGCGTCGCTCTCGTCCATCTTGAACGGCGTCAGCCGCTCCGCCTGACCAGCCAGCATCGTCCGCACGAGTTCGGCTTCCGCCTCCGGCGACAGCTTGAGTGCACGGGCCTGTGCGGCGGCAGCGTGTCTCACCGAAGCCGTCACCGTTGCCGTGAACCCTGCGTGCGAGACCCAGGGAAGGACCGAGCGATAGCCCAGCGCCTTCAGCTTGTCCTTGTCGTTCTGGAGCGAGTCGGGCTCGCGCAGCTCCGCGATGGCGTATGGAGTGGGCGTTCGACCGAAGGTGAAGGTGAAGCGCTCCTCGCCCGCTTGCGCGAAGTTCGCGAGCGACGCGGCGCGCTCGGCCGTGCCCGCCAGCGCGATGCCGTGCGGCGCCTGCGCGCACGCGGGATAGCCGGTCGCTGCCATGGCCTTCGCGCAGTCCGTTGACGGCGTCTGCTGCGCCGTGGCGGAGTGGGCTCCTGCCGCGACGAGGACGGGGATCAGGTGACGAGCGATGCGCATGGTCGGGCCTCCTTGGGTTCGACCCTTTCCAGCAGCTTCGTTTGTGCCCGATACGTCTCGATCGTATCGGCGCATGACAAGATCAGGACACATCGATGTGGCATCGTCCGCACATGACTGCGGGGAGCGGCATCATCGTCGTCGATGACGACACCAGTATCCGGGATGCGCTGGAGGCGTATCTGACGCGGCACGGCTATGCGGTCCGCGCCGCCGAGAGCGGGGCCGCGCTCGATCTCCTGCTCGCCCGCGAGACGCCGGCGCTGGTCGTGCTCGACGTGATGTTGCCGGGCGAGGACGGCCTTTCGATCTGCCGCAGGCTCGCCACCATGCGCATACCGGTCCTGATGCTCAGCGCGCTCGGCGCCGTGACCGACCGGGTGGTCGGTCTTGAGCTCGGCGCGTCGGACTACCTGCCCAAGCCGTTCGACCCGCGCGAACTGCTGGCGCGCGTGCGTGCGTTGCTGCGGCGCGATGCCCTCTCCGAGCTCCAGACCGGCGGCTACCGCTTCGCGGGCTGGATCTTCCACGCGGAGGCGCGGACGCTGCGCGATGCTGCCGGCGCGGTCGCGACCCTCCCCGCAGGCGAGAACGCGCTCCTGCGCGCGTTTGTCGAGCGGCCGCAGCGGCTGCTGACACGCGACCAGCTGCTGGATCTTGCACGCGGGATCGACGCGACGGCCTATGACCGCGCCATGGACCTGGCGGTAAGTCGTCTCAGGCGCCGGCTCGATGCAGGCGGCGGCGCGCTGATCGAGACCGTGCGCGGCGAAGGCTATCGCTTTGTCGGCCGGGTAGAACGCCTGTGAAGCGGCGTCCGGCGACCGCCGTCGAGCAGGTCAGCCTGCTCATCCTCGTCGTCATTCTGGTAGTCGAAATCATCAGCTTCGCGCTGGTGCTGTGGATGCCGGCACCCGAGCTGCCGCGCTACTCTGTTCGGGAGGTGGCACAAGCGCTCGCAGCGCCCGGCGTTAAGGGACCGGCCGGCGTCTCGGTGCGGATCGCCTCCACTCCCGACCACGGCGCTCCCGCCAAGATCGTCGAGCAGGCGCTGGCGCTCCTACTCGAGGAAGATCCGCAAAACGTCCAAGCAGACTGGCAGGCAGCAGGGGGCGGCGGCGCGCCGGTGACGATCATGAACGGCGACGGCCGACGCGGCGCCCCGGCGGCCGCGCTCCTGCCGTTGTCGGACATGCCCCTACCGGCCTTCTCGGCGGCACGACGCCTGCCCGACGGCCGTTGGCTCGTAGCGCGCGCCCCCCGCGACACCATAGCCGCCGGGCAAAACCACATTCGGCGCGCCATCGCGTTGAGCGCCATCGTGCTTGTGCCCGTCGCGATCCTCGCCGCGCGACGGTTCACGTTGCCGTTGAAGCGGCTGGAGGAGTTGACCCGCGAGAACGTCAGCGGCCGACGGCTGCCCCTACGACCGGTCGGCCCGCGCGAGGTGCGCGCCGCCTTCGATGCGATCGTCCGGATGCGCGACCGACTGACGACGCGCGCGCACGAGCGAGTGCGGGTGCTCGCTGCGGTGGCGCACGACCTACGCACGCCTCTCACCGGCCTACGGCTGCGGATCGAGGATGCGGATGAGCCCGATCGATCGCGAATGATCGACGACGTCGATCGCATGGAGCGGATGGTCGCCGACATGCTGGCCCATGCTCGTGACGATCACGCCCGCTCGTCGCCAGTGCCCGTGGACGTCGAGAAGGCACTGGCGAGGGTGACGGCGTCGTTTCCACCTGAACGGGTGCAACTAGCACCGCAACCTTCGCCGGTCGGAGATCTCTGGATCGACCCGCAGGATTTCGAACGTGCCATCTGCAACCTCGTCCAGAACGCGATCAGCTACGGTGACGATGCCCTGATCGAGATCGCGCCAACCGAGTCGCATATCACGATTCAGATCCATGACCGTGGTCCAGGCATCCCCGTCGACCAGTGGACGCGTGTGCTTCGGCCCTTCGAACGCGGCGACGGATCTCGCAGCCGTCATACCGGCGGGGTCGGGTTGGGGTTGAGCTCGGCACTGGACATCGCGAGGCGATACGGCGGTGGCATGCGCTTTCATGCGCGATCACCGGAGGGCTTCACAGTAGCGATCAGCTTCCGACGTCACCAGCGAGCCGCTCTTGAACAGCGCGGATGCCGACGGGAGCCGGATAAGGTCACGAGTTCCTGATCGGAACATTGGTCCCGGGCTAGGCACTCGCGTGTGGGCAAGCGGAGGATGAACACCAGAACTTCGTCGGCAGGCGAAAATCAGGGGAGAGCATATGCAAGAGATTCTCGATGGATACGCGAAGGCGGCAGAACCTGCCTTGATCGATGCCTACGACCGGCTGTCGACCGCCACCATCTACGAACACGTGGCCGACCTCTTTCCGCGACATCCTTCCAGGATCGCAGATGTCGGTGCTGGAACGGGCCGCGACGCCGCCTGGTTCGCCGCTCAAGGCCACGTCGTCGTGGCCATCGAGCCGGTGCGGGAGCTGCGCGATGCCGGCCGACAGCTCCACGGCTCACAGCGGATCACCTGGCTCGATGATCATCTGCCACTCCTCAAATCGGTGGGTGAGCTCGAGCCGTTCGACCTGGTGACGCTCTGCGCGGTGTGGCAGCATCTGACGCCCGGCGACCGGGAACGAGCGATTCCGATACTCGCCGGCATGATCGCTTCAGGAGGCATGCTCATCATGTCGGTCCGGCACGGCCCAGGTGCCGAAGGGCGGCAGGTATTTCCGGCCGATCCTGATCTGACGATCGAGCAGAGCCTCCAGGTCGGCTTCAGGCTCGAAAGGCGTCGCGAGGCACCTTCCGTCCAAGCCGCCAATCGGGCGATGGGCGTCTCATGGACTTGGCTGGCCTTGAGAAAAGAACATCCTACGCTGGTAGGTAGCGAGAGCAGAACACGTGCGCCGGCCCGTCCGGGACGTTCGCAACATAAGCGGGGGTAATATGAGCGACTACGTCTGGTTCAGCGACGTCCGCCAGCACACGAGCCTCGTGATGCCGGTGCACACGGACGTTTCCGTCGACAACGAGGATGCGGCGATCACGGGTCAGAGACTGAACCAGAATGGCAAGCCGGTCCCTGCGGAACTATGCCCGACCATGATCTGGGGCGACGATCGGGCCACCATCTTCGGGCGGATGCCCGACCTGTTCTACGCGAGGTCACAATGGATCGTGTCTTCCCGTGCCGCCGCCGTCTTGCAGCGGCATGATCTAGGCGCGGGCGCACTATATCCCGTGACCAAGGGAGTGTTCGAGAAGGACGCAAGAACGCGGGTTGAAGGCGATTATCATTGTTGGACGTTCGGCAACACGAAGAGCGCGCTCCTTCCGGACGGATCGCGCAACTTGCGGCCCCCTGACGTCGCGGGATTGTGGTGGGGCATGGCTTGGAAGCCGATGGACGACGAAGTCGCGGTGTCTCGCGCCGCGCTTGACGGCCCGGAGATCTGGCTTGACCGGATGTTGTTCAAGGCGATCTTCTTCAGCGGCCCGCTCGGGGACGCGCTGGTGCAAGCCGGCCTAGATAAGGCGTTTCACCTCTATCGCTGCCAAGTGAGATAGCGATGTTCGTAGCGACGGTCGAGAGAACGCGAGGTCCGCATCAACGCGACTGTCGTCGAGCAGGTGGTCTTCTACTGCGGGGCAAGCTCGCTTGGCGAACTGCACGGGCCTAAAAAGTCAGGTGGATCGTAACCGTGACGGACTACCCGACACGCTCGCGACAGCGAGCATCGACAGACCACTTCCCAGTCTCGTGAGCCATCCGAAGCGGGAGGTTGTCGGATCCGTGTCGTGGCCCCTGCCCGACTAGAGCACTGTCCACAGAACCAGCCTCTTCGATCCGCGCCGCTGCGATCTTGTCGACTCATTCATGACAACGATTCCGCTCGTATGACTTAGCCGGCCAGGACGGCCGTACCGTCACGGCGGACGAGCCGCGCGGCTTGGTCTCGATCGGCAGCGTCCTGCCTATACTCAAGGCCCGGTTGGCGCAGCCGCGGCGTTCAAAACAACATCACTTACCGCTCAAAGATCACTCGTTGGGCGCCAGCCGTGAAGCAGCGGCAATGCCGCATTCGCAACAATGTCAGCATGATGTCGTCGCCGAAGACCTTCAGGAGATTTCCTCTGTAACTCAAGAAAGGAGTTGGAAAATGCTAGAAATTCCTTCAACCGTGCGCGGTCTCATCATCGCCAATCTACTCTCGATCGCCGCTTTCGTGCTAATCAGCCTCGCGGGATCGGCTCTGATGCACTTCGTCCTATGGATCCCGTTCGATGCCTTCCCGTGGATGGAGGTTAGGTTTGGCGCCGTAGCCGGCCTCGTCGTCGGCATCATCTTCAGCATCCGGTGACCTATCAGGGCAGCACCGACGGATGCTCGTGTCGTCGCGTCATCCTGGCGTTCGCGTGCATCCGAGGACACCCTCGCGGCCTCGGAGCCGCTGGTCGTCATGACGGTATCGCGGGGCAAGGAGCCCAGTCGACGGCACGGGCTCGGCAGCGACCGCGCCAGCGCGCGTCAGCTGCAGATGGCCGCCGCATAATCGACGCCGGTGG
Organism: uncultured Sphingomonas sp.; assembly: GCA_964247925.1. Classification (GTDB taxonomy): domain Bacteria; phylum Pseudomonadota; class Alphaproteobacteria; order Sphingomonadales; family Sphingomonadaceae; genus Sphingomonas. Next base: position 6,088 of record CAXTWJ010000013.1, on the reverse strand, counting down.
AGATGATCTTCGGGTCGGCCGCCGTGGTGTAGACGGCCTGCAGACCGCTCGAGTTATAGAAGCCGCACGCGGTCACGCCGGAGATGGCGCTGCACGCCGCGTTGACCTGCGCGACGGTGCTGAACCGGCCCAGCGAAATCGTAGGGCCCTTCAGCTGCCGGTAGAACTGCACGCTGCAGGTCCGCTTCACCGGACAGCCGGTGAGATCGGAGACGGTCCGGGTGGTCGGACCCCTCGCGTCCGTGCAGCTGGCTTCGGCGACCGCGTCCCCGTTCGAGCGCGTGCAGGTCGCGGTGCGCGTCTGCGTAGCGAAATCCGAGCAGGCCGACGATGACGGACCCCAGTCCGAATACACCCACCCGTAGGAGCAACCCGCGTAGTTCGAGGACGTGGTCGTGCGGGTGAGCGCCACGCCGCGGGACGTGCAGGCTGCGACAGTCGCGGGCGTCCCATCGGAGCGGACGCAGGTGGCGGTCTCCGTCCTCGCGGTCGAGGACGAGCAGGCCGAGGCGTATGTCGCGCCGGTCCAGCCGGCGGCGGCATAGGTGCAGGTCGAGGATACGTCGGCCACCTCCCTCTCGGGCGGCTTCGGCAGCGTGCAGCGGGCCTCGGAATCGGCCACCCCGCCGTCCGACCTGCCGCACTGCACGCCCCGCGTCCGGACGGCTTCGACCGAACAGCCGAGCGAGTAAGGCGTCCAGTCACCGAGGCGCCAAGCATAGGAGCAGCCGTCCAGCGACTGCAGCGTGCGCTTGGCGTCGGGCCGCTGCCCCGGGCAATTCGCGTCGGCGAGCACCACGCCATCCGACCGCTCGCAGCGAACGGCGCGCGTCTCCTCCGCCTGATCGGAACAGGACGAGCTCGGCGCGCTCCAGTCGCCCACGACCCAGCGGGAGCTGGCCCGGTCGATCGCGGGACCGGGTCGGGTGAGCACCCGGCGCATGACCACCACGTCGGCGGATTGCGCGAACGAGGGCGTAGCCGGAAGCGCGAGCGCACCAGACAACGACAAGAACATCAGCTTGCGGACAAACAACTGCACCGTAGAACCCTCCCGATGTCCATAGACTTGCACCGGGTTCGGTAGGTTGCAACCCCCTTGCAGTGTCCAGAAACATCGAATTAAGAGAAAACGGCTGAAATCAGCCATGCTTGCGTTAGCGGAAATGTCGGCTCGGTGGTGTTTCTTCTTGGGATCGACGCTCCATATCGGAGGAGGTCCATCCCAAGTTGGCAAGACAGCGATCACGGACTTGATGCATCCAGGCTTTTACGGACGGTCAAGCCAAGGAGTGAACGACATCAGTATGGAGGAGGGAAAATGATGACCATCCACAAGGGCCGCATCGACGGCGTCGTAACCGTCGAGATTGGTGACGACACGTCGCGGACGGCCGACCTTTGGGTAACGGCCCGCATCAGGATGGCGGACACTCTCTCCGCACCCGAGGCGACGCTCGGGAAAGCGCCCTTGTCAGACGGAGATGGCAACTCCTCGGCTCGGCAGCCGCGTCGCTGGTCGGGGCGAATGATGCGCGGGAGCCGGCTTTGACGGACATCGATGGCGGCGCCCGTCCCTGGGACCGCCGCTTGCCCAGTCGGCCCCGACGCAGTGCCAGCGTCATCGCGTCTGAGGAGATCGCAGCATGAGGCTCTGGTTCTCACCCCCCTCCTCCGGTCGTTTGCAGGAGTTCGCGCGCACCGGGGAAGACCCACTCGGCATCGCACTGGAAACGGGCGCCGCAGGTGGTCTTGAAGAGACGATCGCGTCCGCGATCCAGGACCTGGGCGACCGCCGGGACGCGGTCCTCGCCTCGCTCGTGAGGTGGAAGGCCGTGGATCCCTCCAGCATCGCCCTCGACCTGTTCACAGCCCGCCTCATCGCGCACGAGGGGTTCGAGCCCCTCGCGGTCGCCTGGCTATGCGCGACCCATGGTTGGCGCGGCACCATCAGCGACACGACGAGCGCCGTGGTCTCGGCACACCGCGTCCGGGTCCACGGACCGGAGGGGGCGACGGCCGACGCCTGGCCGCACGGCAGGACGAGCGTCCGCCTCGGACGCCAGGTCAGGTGGTGGGACGGAGGCTACGTGGAGGTCCGTGGACTGCCGGACACGATCTCGCTCGCCGCGACCGGGAGACGCCTCGCGGCGATCGTCAGCCACCCCGTCCTGGACAAGCTCCACAGGGTCGTCACCGGCTCGTCGCCATCACCAACGGATCCTGCCGGCACGCTCCTCAAGGTAGCCTTTGGGCGCGTGCTCGCCACCCCGGACGAACTGGCGGCGATGAGGCCCGTCCGAAGCGCGGAAGCGTCCGCGCGGCGCTGACGCCCGTCCGAAGCGCGGACGCGTCGGTCCTCGTCACGCAGGCGCAGCGCCGGATTAGCTTAACTCCTGATCGGGGGACCGACCGTGTTCGCGAAGATCAACATAGGAGGAAAAGATGACCCGCATCGGTGGTTACCGGGAGCGCGACTGGAACGCGCCACCGAAGAGCGTGCCATATCCCATGGAGGGCGAAGGCCCGGCACATCCCGCCTACATGGACGCCGGCACCTGGCTATGGCGCTGGGAACAATTGGCAGACCGACGTTGCCTCGATGCGGAACTCTACAATGCATACGACATCCGCGTTCAGGGCACGGAGGTTATGCCTCCACTACCGCCGGACCGGCGCCTGCCGCTGTAGAGCCGCGTGGGATCCTAATGGAGGCAGGAACACCGTCTCGATCCACCGGCTTCTCGCGCGCCGCCGATCGCCATACGTCGATTCCGTGGTCGCCCGGCGGCTGACGAGGCCGTGGTAAAAAGCCAGTGCCGTGGCTCGAGCCGCTCCGCCCCGTCCAACAGTCAGGTAGAGCCGATAGACGGCCTCGTAGCCGAGGATGCAGACCCCCGCCCGTCAACGTCACCAGCATGGACCGAACCATTGGCCGGAGGCGCGGAACCGCGCCTCGATACCCTTGAGCGCTACGCGACCCGCCCGCCCCTGCGACAGAGGCAACGAGCTGCGAAAGCACTCAGTAGGAGGAAAACATGACGATCATCTCCGCCCTGGCCCTGGGCATTCCCGTCGGCGCGATCGCGCTGATCGCCGGCTTTGAACTCGGAAGGCTTCACCAGCGCTTCGACGCGCGGCGACCTACCGGCCGCGAGTCGGTCATCGACATCATCATCCGCGTGCTGGACGAGGACCCGGGGGAATGGTCTCAGAATGGCGACGGGTGGCTCAGGCACGCGAGCGGCATCGGCTTCGCGCTCGAGCGCTTCTTCGGCAGCGACCGCTACGGGGTCCGGACCGTGGTCGGCGGCGTGCACGACTTCGTGAAGGACGAGCGCGCCGGCGAACTGACCAGGAAGGCCAGGCAAGACTGGATGGCGTGGCGGGCAATTGCCGACGTCTCGCAAGGATGCGCCGCTCGAGCGCATGCCGATTGACGTGCCAACCCTCCCCCACGCTTTTCGAGGCCGGCGCGCGCTGGGGGTTAAACCGCCTTCCGAGCGCACCATCGACCTTTCCAGTCACGGACTGGCCGAGGACGAGTTCGTGCCGGCCACCTTGTCGTCCGACAGCGCCAGCGTGACAGACGCCGAGGGCAAGGTGAGAACCTTCTGACCCATGCCGTTCAACCGGATCGGAACCCGGGCAGGTGTCCGCCAGGCCGACGCCTGGATTCTACAGAGCCCGTCCGACATCAAACGGAGTCCGGCTCGGCCGGCACGATCGCTTCGTCGCAAGCCTAAGCGCGGCCTTGGCAATGCCCAGGCGAGGCACCGGAGAACGAACTCCCCTTTAACCGGTGAAACTCTATCCGCGCCTGCGGAGGCTGGCATGCGGGCGCTGTGGATCGACGACAAAGGTATCAGCGAACTCGACGTTGAGCCAGACTGGCAATCCCGCTCGAGCATCTCCTGGGACGTGTTCGACCTGACCGACACGCACGACGGCTGGACCGACGACGTCGGCCTGTTCCGTCCCGACCCGCTGATCGCAACCTTCTCCGATGGTCGCCGAATCGCGCTTCCCGTGCTCGTGCTGGGCCGCGACCGGGACCGCACCGTCGACGCGACAATGACACTCGCCGAACTCGGCGCCATGGTCACACTCGACCGGGACCCGGCTGGCCGCTAGCCGCGGCCCGCCACAGCGGGTCCATGGCGAAGAACGCACGTGTCAGCCGGCCGAGTTCATCGCCGGCTCCGCGCCAGTCGCTGACGCGGCTTGCGGCGACGCGTCGGCTGGCCGCAACACCCATCTCAGCCGTTGAGTTCGCCGGCGGACGCCCAAGTCGCCTGGAGCGACCTCACTCGCCTCGGCGGCATCCTCCGCGCCTGACGCCGTAGCCTCTGTCCCGCGCATTTCGCCGCATACCGGCACCAGCGGCGATCACGCGACCGGCACGTCGGCCCCGAGGACTAGCTGCCTCCAGCCGCTACGGTCGCGATGTCCGCTCGCACGACGGCTTCGGTTCCACGCGTGTGAAGCCGGATCGCCAGCGGAAGCGGCCGGTTGCAAGACCGGCACGGCCCAGCCGCACCCAGCGCCTTCCGGTCGTCATCCCGACCGACGGGTGCGGGCCGAAACGGCCGTGAGGCGAGGACGGGCGGACCCTGAGCTGGGTCGTCGACAGCAACCCGGATGGGGAAAAGCATAATGGAAGACCACGACATCGGGCGCCCTGCGCCTGGGCGACCGCGCGCGTCCTCGACACCCGCCACCGACAACAATGTCGACGGTGCCAGCGACACCGCAGGCCTCGACCTGACCGGCATCGATCCGGTCCACTGGGCAGAGACGAGCGAGCGGGTCGCGATCCTCCGCGCCTGGTGCGCGAACGGGCGCCATCCCCGGAAGGAGGCGATCGAGGCTGCCGAACGGATGGGAACGAGCGTCACCCACTTCTACCGCCTCGTCGCCACATGGAAGAAGCACCGCGACGCGCGTCTGGTCAGCGGCCACCCAGCGCGGCGCGGCGAGGAGCGGGCGCCGAAGTCGATGCCGGCCAACGCGCGCGCCATCATGAGGCGAGTCGTCGCGGCGCGGGGGCCGGAGGCGCGCTTCACCGACGTCCGCAACGAGGTCCGGTCCGAATGCGCCACCGCCGGCGTCCGGGCCCCGTCATCCGGGATGGTGCACCGGGAGATGATGCGCGGCCGCCAGTCGGGCGCTGCCGCAATGGGCGGCGTTCCCGACGACATCGCCGTCGCGGCCGTCGCCTGCCTGCTGCCGGTCACCATGGACGGTCGCGGGATCGACGCACCCGACCTCGTCCTGGCGGTCGAGCGCCCCTGCGGCACCATCCTCGCCCACCGGCTGGTGCTGAACGGGGACGCGGTCGGCGCGGCGCAGGAGATCGTGGCGAGGTTGGCCGCGATCACGGACGTGCCGATCGTCGTCGCCGCCGCGCTAGGACGCGCCGTGGACGCCGACGCGCAGACGGCCGGTTCGCGGCGCGCGCGCGAGCACGGCGTGCGCATCAAGGTGGCCACGCGCTCGACGCTGCTGTCGACCACGCTGGGCAACTACCTCGACAGCATCCCGATCCGGCACCGCCGGCACGCCGCCCGCGCACCGGGTCCGTGGAAGCCGCTGTCGCCCGCCGACGCGGTCGCGGCCCTCGACCTCGCGGTCGCGGCGCACAACGCGGCACGGCGGGGCTAGCCCTGTCCCGGTCGCCCGGCTCCATCGACCAGCAGCCGCAGCAGCGCCACCAGTTCGTCGGGCGGACGGGCATCGCCGGGGGTCTCGCGCACGAGCGTCCTGTTCTCGTTCCACGACTGCACCTCGAAGTCCGCGCGGGCGGCCGCGTCCCAGCGGGCGAACGTCTCGTCGCCATCCGCCATGGGCGGTGCCGATGCCGCCCAGCCGGGCCTCAGCTGAATGCGACCGACGCGCTCGCCGACATACTTGCGCAGCAGCGACCCGAACCGCCTTGGACGGGTGACCTGCTTGAACTCGACCGCACCCTCGACGGCCTCATAGCGAGCGATCAGCGCGTCGCACCCGGCCCGGTCCTCGCCGATCACCATATCCACGCGCCGGGTGCAGCGGGCCCACGTCGCGGCCCCTCCCCCCCCCCGCGCCC
>CAXTWJ010000012.1:13931-20021 GCA_964247925.1 uncultured Sphingomonas sp. | reverse complement strand
GGACGGTCATCGGCGGGCGGGCGGTGGCGGGGGCGGTCATCGGGCCTATATAGCCGCTTTTGCGGGGAAGGCGTGAGCGAAGGCGGACACAAGCGGGAGCGTACGAGTCCACGCTTCCACGGCAGGGTCGAGGCCGACGGGCGCGTCTGCGCCGAGCCGGGCTGCGACGCGCCGGGCGAGTTCCGGGCGCCGCTGCAGGACGGGATCACCGGGCGCGACGGGCCACGGCCGTTCCGCTGGCTGTGCCTCGACCATGTCCGCGCCTTCAACGCGGGCTACAACTTCTTCGCGGGCATGAGCGCGGACGAGATCCATGCGGCGCAGCGGCCCTATGCGGGATGGGAGCGCGAGACGCGCGCCTTTGCCGGCAACGGCGATCCGGCGCCGCGCTGGGCCGATTTCGCCGATCCGCTCGACGCGATCGCGGCCCGCTTTCGCCGCGAACCCGCGCCCGAACGGACCGACGGCAAGCCGCTTTCGGGGCAGGATCGCGAAAGCCTGCGCGTGCTGGGGCTCTCGCCCGACGCCGACCGCTCGCGTCTGCGCAAGCGCTATGGGGAGCTGGTGCGCCGCTTCCACCCCGATCGCAACGGCGGCGACCGGAGCCACGAGGCGCGGCTGCAACAGGTGATCGCCGCCTATCAGCAGCTCCGCCAGGCGCCCGCCTTTGCTTAGGCTCGATCATCCCCCGCCACCGCCCGCTCGAGCGCGGCCACGTCGAGCTTCGTCATCGCCATCATCGCCGCGAACGCGCGCCGGGCGATGTCGCCGCCTGCCGCCAGCGCCTGCGTGAGCGCGCGCGGTACGATCTGCCAGTGGACGCCCCAGCGGTCCTGGCACCAGCTGCACGCCTGTTCGGTGCCGCCATTGCCGATGACCGCCCCCCACAGCCGATCGGTCTCCGCCTGATCGTCGGTGTGGATCTGGAACGAGACGGCCTGCGTGTGCGGGAAGCCGGGGCCGCCGTTGAGGCCGAGAAAGCGTGTGCCACAGACCGTGAACTCGACCGTCAGCACGTTCCCGGCCTGCCCGCCGGGGTAATCGGCGGGCGCCCGGTGGACGGCATCGACCGACGAACCGGGGAAGGTCGCGGCATAGAAGGTCGCGGCCTCCTCCGCCGTGCCGTGATACCAGAGGCACGGGGTGAGCTTGGCCGTGGTCATGCCGCCGCGCTCCCCGCCACCAGACCGAAGCAGGCCCTCGGGATTGCTGGCGATCATGATGCGCTCGCCACCGGGCACGTCCATCGGCCCGGCATGAACCGTGCCGCCGTCGGCCGTGACGCGGGTGGCGGCGCTCTCGACGTCGGGCACGCGGAAATGGCATCGCCAGCCCGGCGCCCGTTCGCCACCTGCGATCATGGTCGCGCCGCCTTGCTCGCCACGGCCGCGGCCGTCGCATCGTCGTCGTAGAAGCGCTTGGCCGTGTCGGGGTCCGACGTTTGCAGCTTGTACCAGATCGGCGTCCCGTGGCGATTGGTCATGCCTGCTGCTTCCCGTCCTGCGCCTGCGCGGTCTCGAACGCCGCCAGGTCCATGGCGAACGGGCCGAAACCGTTGCCGTCCAGATCCTCGAACGCGCGGCTGTACATATAGCCGTGATCCTCCGGTTCGTGCGCCTCGCGCCCGCCCGCGGCGAGCGCGGCCTCGGTGATCGCGTCCACCTCCGCGCGGCTGTCCAGCCCGAGCGCGATCAGCGCCTGGCTGTCCGTGCGCGCGTCGATGATCCGCTTGGGCGTGAAGGTCGCATACAGCGCCCGGTCCAGCAGCATCACCGAGATCGTGTCGGTCCACCGCATCGACGCCCCCTGCTCGTTCGAGAAGCGGGCATCCTTCTCGAACCCGATCGCCTGGTAGAAAGCGGTCGCCCTCGCCACGTCGGCGACGGGGAAGTTGACGAAGATCATCTTGGCCATGAAGCGCGCTCCTCTCGACTCGCGATCCTGCCACGAACCCGCCGGAATGACGATGCCGTCGGCCATCGGCGGAACGCGCTCGACTTTTCGCGCGCCCGTCCGTTAGGAACGGTGCGATGACCGACCTGCCCAACACTCAGCCCGACAGCCGTGAGACGACGCTGCTCGACGCGCCCGATCAGATGAAAAAGGTGCGCGACCTGTTCGGGATCGATTCCGACATGGAAGTGCCCGCGTTCAGCGAGGCGGACGAGCGCGTGCCGGACCTCGACCCCGCCTATGTGTTCGATCCCGACACCACGCTCGCGGTGCTGGCGGGCTTCGCGCACAATCGGCGCGTCATGGTGCAGGGCTATCACGGCACCGGCAAATCGACGCATATCGAGCAGGTCGCGGCGCGGCTCAACTGGCCGTGCATCCGGATCAACCTGGACGCGCACATCAGCCGCATCGACCTGGTCGGCCGCGACGCCATCGTGCTGCGCGATGGGCAGCAGGTGACCGAGTTCCGCGAAGGGCTGCTGCCCTGGGCGCTGCAGACGCCGACCGCGCTGGTGTTCGACGAATATGACGCGGGGCGGCCCGACGTGATGTTCGTGATCCAGCGCGTGCTGGAGACGGAGGGCAAGCTGACGCTGCTCGACCAGAACCGCGTGATCCGGCCGTCCAAGTGGTTCCGGCTGTTCGCCACCGCCAACACCGTCGGGCTGGGCGACACCAGCGGGCTGTACCATGGCACGCAGCAGATCAACCAGGGCCAGATGGACCGCTGGAACATCGTGGTCACGCTCAATTACCTGCCCGCCGCGACGGAGGCGCAGATCGTCCTCGCCAAGTCGGGCGAGTACGACAAGCCCGACGGCAAGAAGGTGGTGGAGCAGATGGTCCGCGTCGCCGACATGACCCGCAAGGGCTTCGTCGCGGGCGACATCTCGACGGTGATGAGCCCGCGCACGGTGATCACCTGGGCGCAGAACGCGCTGATCTTCGGCGATGTCGGCTTCGCGTTCCGCCTGTCGTTCCTCAACAAGTGCGACGAGAACGAGCGGCCACTGGTGGCGGAATATTACCAGCGCGTGTTCGGCAAGGATCTGCCCGAGAGCGTCGTCGGCAGGAGCTGACGTTAGCCTTTCGTAAGCAGCCCATCCGGTATCGCCCGCGCGAACCGGGGGGTCGTTTGGTGCAGGTAATCAGGGGCTGCCTCAGCCTGATCGGATTGATGTGCGTGCTGATCGTGGGCGGCTGCGTGCTGTCGGTGCGCGGGTGCTCGCACTTCGCGTACAACCCGACCGTGTGGAGCGAGTCGGTGGCGGAGGCGCCCGACAAGACCCGGCGGATGCTGGGCGACTTCCTACGAACCGCGACCTACGAGCCGGACAGCGCGCATCTGGTGAACGGCGCGCCGGCGACGGTGGCGGTCCAGGACTTCACCGACGGCACGATCCACCTGACCGTCGATGGCAGGGGCGTGGACGGCAAGGGCGCGCGCCTGGCCGAGGTGGTCGTCCGCGTCACCCCGGAGGACGAGCGCCACAGCCATGTGGAGGTGATCAGCGACGCGACCGCGCTCGCGGCCGCCGCGCGCGGCAGTGCCGCGGCCGTGCATCGGCGCGTCCGCAGCGAGCTGGAGCGCGCGCTGCAGGCGATCAATAACCAGCAACCCCTGCCTGGCGGGCTGTCCGTCGCCAAGCTGATCGAGGTGGCCCGCGATGACCACTGATACGCATCCGCTCGGGTCGCGGCTGGTGGTGCGCCACTATCTGGAACCGTTCGAGCGACGTTTCACCCATGTCCGCGACGCGACGTTATTCCTTCAGGAGGATGGCAGCGCGGTGCGCGTGCCGGACGCCGAGGCCGCGCGGATCGTCGCGGCGATGCGCGCGACGCTGTTCGAGGCGGATGCCGCGGCGCCACGGCGCGGGCGCGCGGTGGTCTGGCCGATGCTGGGCGCGGCGGTCGGGGTCAGCGTGCTGGGCGGCGGCGTCGGCCTGCCGGGCCTGGGCTGCGCGCTGGCGTTGCCGGCGGCGGTGGCGGTGTTCCTGCTCGGCCCCGGCCTGTCCGCGCTTAGGCTCGACGCGGCATGGCGGCGCGGGATGGCGGGCGCGCGCGAGGCGATGGCGCCGTTCGAGCGGGTGCCCGCGGCCGAGGTCGGGGGCACGGTGGCGCGCAACTGGGTCAGGCCGGTGCTGGAGGTGGCGACGTTCCTGACCGCCGCGATCATCCTGGGCCTGATCGCCGCCTATGTGACCATGCCCTTCTACGGGCGCGTGGGGCTTGACCGCGCGCTGGCGAAGGCGGCGCCGAGCGTGCTGTTCCTGACGGTCGTGCTGGTCTTCGCCGCGCGGGCGATCGACCTGTACCGCCGCCGCCCGCTGGCCGAAGGCGACATCGCCGACGCCTGGGCCGAGCGGCGGGGACGGCCGTTCCGCTAGTCATCGGTATCGGTGCTGCCCAGCTTCAGATTGGGGGCGCTGGCCGCCTCCATCTTGCGCTGGGTCTCCCGCTCGCGTTCGTGGACGGCGATCTCGGGGTTGTGGGCGGCTTCGGCCGCCATGACCTGATCCCGCATCTCGTCGGACGGATGCTCGAAATCGCGGCGGAACTGGTCGTCATCGACAAAGGCCATCATTTCGCTGCGGTGGGTCAGGGCATAGCCCGCCAGCGCCGCCTGCGCGCGGCCACGGCTATAGGCGCGGCCGTCCAACTCGGCATCGACGGCCTCGCCGAACACCGCCTGGCCGATCGCCCCCAGCGCTTCGCCGCCGCCGCCGCCGATGCTGGGACCGGGACGGAAATCAACCGCGACGCGGGTGTGATCGAGGTCGATGGCATCGAGCTTTGCGTCCATCCACCCGAGCGTGCGGCCGCCATCGGTGATGCGCCAGGTGACCGCCTGGTCCGACGACGCCTCCAGCGAGGCTCCGCTCAGGCCATCGCGCCCGAAGCCGAGCTCGGCGGGCAGGATCATACCGTGGAGCCGGGACGCGACCCTGGACGCGGGCATGGGATAGACCTCGCCCTGCTCCCCGCACGCGCTCAGGCCGCAGGCGAGCAGGCCCGCCATCATCAACCGCCACCTGTCCCGCATCGTGCCCCAGCCCCGCTTGTGTTCGGGCAGGGTAGCGGCCCGTCGGTTAAGGTGACGTTGCGGGCTTGCGCGTAACGGGTTGCGTTGGGACGGGGCACGGCGCCAAAGCAGGGCCATGTCGCAGGAAACTCCGCTCGATCGGTTCAAGGCGGTGCTGACCGGTGCCGCGCGCGCGGTGGCGGACGAGCCGGAGGTGGAGCTGGCCTTCACCGCCGACGCGCCCGCGCAGTCGGGCAAGCACCTGAAGGTGCCGATGCCCGCGCGCGCATTGCCGCCCGAGCAGGTGGCGGAGGCGCGTGGCTTCGCCGATGGCTTCGCGCTGCGGCTGCGATACCATGACGCGGGCCTGCACGGGCGCGGCGCCCCGGGCGAAGCAGTGGCGCGCGCGGTATTCGACGCGGTGGAGGGCGCGCGGGTCGAGGCGTTGGGCGCGCGGGGCTATGCGGGCATCGGCGACAATCTGGCTAACGCGCTCGACGTGCGGCTGCGGTCGGACCCGATCACGCGGGCGCGCAATCGCGACGAGGTGCCGCTCTCGACAGCGCTGGCGCTCATGGTGCGCGAGCGGCTGACCGGGCGCGCGGTGCCGGCGGCGGCGCAAGGCGGTGTCGCCCTGGTGCGCGACTGGGTCGACGCGCGCGCGGATCTGGACGCGCTGGCGCTGGCGATCGACGACCAGCGCGCGTTCCAGGCCCTGTCGATGAAGCTGCTCGAGCAGCTGGAGCTGGTCGAGGGCGCGCCTGTCCCCGACGAGGCGGACGAGGGCGGTGCCGAGGACGAGGGGACGCAGGAGGCCGGCGACGAGGACGAGGGCGACCAGGAGGAGGGCGGCGCCGAGGGCGAAGCGCCCGTCGAGGCGCGCGGCGAGCAGGCCGAGGGCGGGGCGCAGGAGGGCGCGGGCGCGGAGGCGGGCGCGGACGCGCCCGGGGCCATGGCCGGCGCGCCGGGCGGCGCTGGCGCGCGACGCGCGACGCCGACGGCTCGCTCGCGGCGATGGGCGTGCGCCTGACGACGTCGCCGGTCGCGTCGCCCACGCCCGCCCCACCGTCCACGCAACCGGCCACCGCGCCCGCGGCACTGGCCTTGTC
>CAXTWJ010000012.1:8747-13921 GCA_964247925.1 uncultured Sphingomonas sp. | reverse complement strand
GGCGAGCAGGCCGAGGGCGAGGAACAGGAGGGCGAGGGCGAGGAGCAGGGCGAGGACGCGCCCGATGACATGGACGGCGAGCCGGGCGACGATGGCGAGGAGGGGATGGAGCCGGTGCGCCCCAATCGGCCGCCCGCCGACCTGAACGCCCAGTTCGACTACAAGACCTGGACCACGCAGTTCGACGAGGTGGTGGCGGCGACCGAGCTGTGCGATCCCGACGAGCTGACGCGGCTGCGCTCGCATCTCGACGGGCAGCTGGTCCACCTGCAGTCGGCGGTGTCGAAGCTGGCGAACCGGTTGCAGCGGCGGCTGATGGCGCAGCAGAGCCGGGCCTGGGACTTCGACCAGGAAGAAGGGCTGCTCGACGCCGCGCGCCTCGCCCGCGTGGTCGTGTCGCCGGGTACGTCGCTGTCCTACAAGGTCGAGCGCGACACCGAGTTCCGCGACACGGTGGTGACGCTGCTGATCGACAATTCGGGCTCGATGCGCGGCCGGCCGATCTCCATCGCGGCGATCTCCGCCGATATCCTGGCCCGCACGCTGGAGCGGTGCGGGGTCAAGACGGAGATACTGGGTTTCACGACCCGCGCCTGGAAGGGCGGCCAGGCGCGCGAAACCTGGCTGCAGGCGGGGCGGCCGCCGCAGCCGGGCAGGCTGAACGACATCCGGCACATCGTGTACAAGAAGGCGGACGAGCCGTGGCGCCGGGCGCGCGCGAACCTGGGCCTGATGATGCGCGAGGGGCTGCTCAAGGAAAACATCGACGGCGAGGCGCTGTTGTGGGCGCATGGCCGGCTGATGGCTCGGCCGGAAGATAGGCGCATCCTGATGGTCATCTCCGACGGCGCGCCGGTGGACGATTCGACGCTAAGCGTGAACTCGGGCTCGTATCTGGAGCGGCACCTGCGCCACGTGATCGGCTGGATCGAAGCGAAGTCGCCGGTCGAGTTGGCGGCGATCGGCATCGGGCACGACGTCACGCGCTATTACAGCCGCGCCGTGACGATCATGGATGCCGAGCAGCTGGGCGGCACGCTGATCGAGCAGCTGGCGGCGCTGTTCGACGCGGACGGCCGCTGACCACCCCTGTTCCCGGCGCGAAAGGTCACACTAGGGTCACACTGGTCGCGCCCTTCCGCGACGGGAGCGGCCGTCGGGGGTCGGTCGGGCCGGCGTCGAGAAAGAGCGTGTCGCACCGATGGCGGATCGCGGCCGTGTAGGACAGCGCCGATAGTCGCGCCCGTCGCCGCCAGCTAGGGAGCCGCGATGCCCAACCACGACGCCGAGCCGTTCATCTTCGGTATTCCCTTGATCGCGCGCGAGGCGTGCGACGACTGGGCGCTGGCGGATCGGCTGCTCGAGCTGACCCTGCGGTCGGTGCTGGCGCAGGTGGACGAGGATTTCCGCGTCGTGCTGGCGGGGCATGACGTGCCGCCATGCTGGGCGACGCTGGCGGATCAGCGGTTCACCTTCATTGCGGCCGACTGGCCGGTCGTGGCGCCGACGGCCGCCAACGACGACGGTGGCGCGAAGAAGGCGCTGATCGATGCCCATGTCCGCTCGGCCGGCGGCGGGCTGTTGATGTACCTGGACGCGGACGACTGGGTCGATCGCGACCTGGTCCGCGCGGCGCGCCTCGGCATCGGACCGGGCGAGGTCGGCGGCATCGTCCCTCATGGTCACGCCTATGACTGGGTCAGCGGGCGCGCGGCGGCCTGTCCCGTCGGGCACGGGTTCGACAACCCGTTCATCGACCTGTGCGGATCGACCACCGTGGCCCGGATCGAGCCGGACAGCGACGTGCCCGTCCGCCGCGATCCGCACGCCGCCTTGGGCTGGCACGCGGGGTGGGAGCGGGTCGCCGGCGAACTGGGCGTCTCGCTGGCGCGGCTGCCGGTCGAGGGCGTCTATGTCGTGGGCACCGATCGCAGCCACTCGGAACGCCAAGGGCCGCACGCGGCGTGGCGGCGCGACTTCGCGGCGACGGTGCGGACCGTGGGCGCACCGCTCGCGGCGGCGTGGTGGCGGCGGTTCGGGCTGGAGCCGGCCGATCGGGAGCGGGTCGGATGAGCGATGCCCCGTTCGCCGGACCCGTCAAACGGTCGATCACGATCGCCGGGCATCAGACGTCGATCAGCCTGGAGCCGGTGTTCTGGCAGGGGCTGGAGCAAGCGGCGCAGGCACGAGCGCTGCCCTTGTCGGCGCTGGTGGCCGACATCGACGCGCGCCGGTCGGCGCAGCGCGATCCGCCGAACCTGGCGAGCGCGTTGCGGTCCTGGCTGTATGTCGAGCGTGAGAATAACTCTCAATATCGTTGACTCTGCGAACGCCTCGCAATAGCGGGGTTTCGAAGGGGAAACCACTTGTCCAAGACTACATTCCTGGCCTTGTCCTGCGTCGGCGCGTTCGCGACCGCGCCCGCCTGGGCCGATGACACCAGGCCGGCAGCCGCGCCCGACGACGATCGGCGCGGTGACGTCGTGGTCAACGGCGAGCGGCAGAAGCGATCGGACGACCCCAAGCAGGTCGCCCCGCTGGTGAACACGCCCAAGTCGATCGTGGTGCTGCCCGCGCAGGTGATCGAGCAGACCGGCTCCAACAGCCTGCAGGACGCGCTGCGCACGGTGCCGGGCATCACTTTCGGCGCGGCGGAGGGCGGCAATCCGATCGGCGACCGGCCGTTCATCCGCGGCTTCGACTCGCAGGGCTCGATCTACGTCGATGGCGTGCGCGACCTGGGCTCGCAGACGCGCGAGGTGTTCGACACGGATTCGGTGCAGATCGTGCGCGGGTCGGACTCGACGCTGGGCGGGCGCGGCTCGGCCGGGGGCACGATCAACATCATCTCCAAGCTGCCGCAGGACGAGGACTTCGGCCGCGTCTCGGGCAGCTACGGCAATGCCGACTACAAGCGGGTGACGGCCGACGTGAACCTTCGCGTCGCCGACGGCGTCGCGGTGCGCGTCGCGGGCCTGTGGCATGATCAGGACTTCGCCGGGCGCGACGCCATATACGCGAAGCGCTGGGGCGTGGCGCCGTCGGTCACGATCGGGCTGGGCTCGCCGACGCGGCTGACGGCCAGCTATTATTACCTGGAGAGCCACGAGCTGCCCGACAGCGGCATCCCCTACCTGTACACGATCGGGAACGCGCCGGGCACGGGCGACGTCCACAGTCGCCCGGCGCTGGGCGACATCACCACGGCGGGGGGGCAGACCGGTCATGTCAGCCGGTCGAACTTCTACGGACTGGTGGACCGCGACTTCCGCGACGCGAAGACCAACCAGGCGATGCTGCGGGTGGCGCACGACTTCGGCGCCCTAACGCTGCGCAACACGGCGCGGTTCGACCATTCGAGCCAGGCGTATATTTTCCTGCTGCCCGACGACAGCAACGGCAACGTGTTCGGCACCGCCGCCACCAACCCGACCACCGGCGCGGCGGGCGCGCGCGGCGACGTGCTGACCGGCGGCTATGTCTGGCGGCGCGGCAACACGCGCTACGGCTATACCGAGAGCATCATCGACCAGACCGACCTGTACGGCACGTTCCACACCGGCGGCGTCGAGCACTCGATCGCGATCGGCACCGAGCTGGCCTGGGAAAAGGCGCGGCGCGGCACCTTCGTGACGCGCGGCTATCTCAACGCGAGCGGGGTGGAGCAGCTCTCGACGGGGTCGACGATCACGCCGCGCTGCAATACGGCGACGATCGCGCGTTACTACTGCACCAGCCTGTTCGACCCCAACCCGTACGACCCCTGGGTCAACTATGCCTCCGACACCTCGGCGACGCCGTCGCCGATCGTGAAAAGCCTGCCCGGGGAAGAGACGCAGCAGGACGGCACCACGCGCGCGCTCTACGGATTCGACTCGATCACGCTGACACCCAGCCTGATCCTGAACCTCGGCGCGCGCTATGACCGGTTCCAGTCGGTGCTGCGACCCGGCGGTACCTATGCCTCGACCCAGCAGATCCGGCTGAAGCGGGTCGACCGGCTGTTCAACTGGCAGGCCGGGCTGGTGTTCAAGCCGACGGCCGAGACCAGCCTGTACGCCAGCTATGCGACCGCCGCGACGCCGCCCAACTCGATCCTGGGCGAAGGGCGCGAGGACAACGCGCTGCCCACCACCGCGACGCAGGCGAATTTGGACCTGCTGGACGCGCTCAAGCCGCAGAAGACCAAGAGCTACGAGGTCGGCGCCAAGGCCAGCCTGTTCGGCGAGCAGCTGCAGCTCGCGGCGGCGGCGTTCCGCACCGACATCAACGACGCGCGCGTGACGTCGGACGCGAACACGGTCGCGTTCGTCGGCCGCAGCCGGGTGAAGGGCATCGAGCTGACCGCGAACGGCACGATCGTGAAGGGGTGGACCGTGTTCGGCGGCTACACCTATCTCGACCCGACCATCCTGGATGGGGGCAGCACGCTGCTGACCGCCGCCGCGATCACCCAGACGGTCGGCGGCGTCACCCGGACGATCCGCCCAGCGGCGACGATCCTGGTCCCGTCGGTCAACACGGGCAAGCAGCTGCCCAACACGTTCCGGCACAGCTTCACCGCGACGACGAACGTGGAGCTGCTGCACGGGCTGCAGGTCGGCGGCACCGCGATTTATAATTCGCGCCAGTTCGGCGGCTATGCCGACAACCGCAGCTACACGCAGACGGCGACGACCGGCCCCGTGCTGAACGCGGCGACCAAGGTGCTGTATCGCGAGGTGCCCGGCTATTGGCGGTTCGACCTGCGCGGCAGCTACGCGCTCACCTCGAATGTCGAGCTCTCCGTCAACGCGCAGAACCTGACGGACAAGGTGTATTTCAACCAGGCTTATGCGTCGCACTACGCGTCGATCGCGCCGGGGCGGACCGTGTTCGGCACGGTGGCGGTGAAGTTCTGAGCGCGCTCGCCGCCATGTCGCCCGGCGAGGCGCGCGCGGCGCTGGCCGGCCCGGCGCGTGCCGCGCTGATCCGCGAGGCCGCGGAGGCCGGCATCGCCGACGCGCAGGCGGTGTGGGGGCAGATGCTGCTCGATGGGGTCGAGGTGCCCGGCGACGCGCGCGGGGCGTTCGGCTGGTTCATGCGCGCCGCCGCGCAGGAGCATGGGCTGGCGCTGACCATGGTCGGGCGCTGCTATGACCTCGGGCAGGGCGTGGCCACCGACAAGGCGCGAG
>CAXTWJ010000012.1:6199-8737 GCA_964247925.1 uncultured Sphingomonas sp. | reverse complement strand
GTGCTTCCGCGCGGCCGCCGAACGCGGGCTGGTGGAGGCGATGTACAACTACGCGACCGCCCTGGCACTGGGCGCGGGGGTGGCGGAGGACAAGGCCCTCGCGCTCGCCTGGCTGCGGCGCGCGGCGGCGCTGGGCTTCGCCAAGGCGGAGAATTTCGTCGGATCGTTCCATGAGGACGGCTGGGCGACGCCCGTCGATCTGTTGGCGGCGGCACAATGCTACAAGCGGGCGGCGACCGGGGGCGATTTCCGCGGCTGCTTCAATCACGCCCGGATGCTGGCGGCCAAGGGCCGGGTGCGCGAGGCGCTGGAGTGGATCGGGCAGGCGGCGCGGCTGGGCCATGCGCGCTTCCGCGAGCAGGTGCGCGGCTGGCTGGAAGGGCAGACCGACGCGGAGCTGCGCCTGCGCGGGCTCAGGGCGCTGGACGCGTGCTGACGGTCATCCCCGACCTGCTCTCGCGCGACGAAGTGGCGCGGCTGCGCGCGCTGATCGACGCGGCCGAGTGGGTCGATGGCAACGCGACGTCGGGCGTGCAGTCGGCGTTGGCCAAGCGCAACGCGCAGCTGCCGGAGGACTCCGCCGCCGCGCGGGAGGGCGGGGCGGTGGTGCTCGACGCGCTGGCGCGCTCGGCGCTGTTCGTCGCGGCGGCGCTGCCGCTCAAGGTCTTCCCGCCGCTGTTCAACCGCTATGCGGGAGGTCAGGCGTTCGACGCGCATGTCGATACGGCGGTGCGCATCCGGCGCGGTTCCGATTTCCGGATCAGGGCCGATCTGTCGGCGACGGTGTTCCTGTCCAATCCCAGCGATTATGACGGTGGCGAACTGGTGATCGACGGCCAGTTCGGTGCGGAGGCGATCAGGCTCCCCGCCGGGCACGCCGTCGTCTATCCGGCATCGAGCCTGCACCGGGTGACCCCGGTGACGCGGGGCGCGCGGGTGTCGTCGTTCCTGTGGCTGCAGTCGATGGTGCGCGACAACGGCGCGCGGCGGATGCTGTGGGAGCTGGATGGGGGCGTGCAGGCCGTGGCGGAACGATTGGGGCAGGGCGATCCGGCGGTGGTCAGGCTGACCGGCGTGTACCATAACCTGCTCCGCCGCTGGGCCGAGGTATAGGGACACGCATGACCAAATATCAGCTCCGCCGCTGGTGGTTCCAGGCGCACAAGTGGATCGGGATCGTGCTGGCGGTGCTGATCATCCCGCTGTGCCTGTCGGGCGCGGCGCTGGTCTGGCATGACGCGCTCGACCGCGCGCTCAACCCGGAGAGATACGCGACCAGCGGCACCGCGCTGCTGCCCCCGCAAGCCTATGTCGAGGCCGCGCGGGCAAGGCTGAAGCCGGACGAGCGGATCGCGCAGATGACGCTGCCCCAGGGCGCCGGTCCGGTGATCGTCGCGGCCGCGCCCGGAAAGGTGGCGTCGCGCCCCGGCCCGCCGGTCAGGACCAACATCTATCTCGACCCGCCGACCGCGCGCGTGCTGGCGGTCGCGTCGAGCGGGGCGGGGCTGGTGCGCTTTCTCCACATCCTGCACGGGTCGCTGCAAATCCCCGGCGGCTGGGGGCGGACGATCGTCGGCTGGATCGGCGTGGCGATGCTGGTGTCGAGCGTATCGGGGCTGTGGCTGTGGTGGCCGACGGTGGGCCGCTGGACGCGCGGCCTGCGCTGGCGACGGCGGCCGGACGTGAACAGCAACCTCCACCATCTGTTCGGCTTCTGGATCGCGCTGCCCCTGTTCGTGCTGTCGCTGACGGGCGCGTGGATCAGCTTTCCGGCGTTCTTCGGCGCACTGAGCGGGGCATCGCGCGGCGCCGATCGCGGAATGCAGATGCGCGCGGCACCGGCGGCGCGCACGACGCTTTCCGTCGGCGACGCGGTGGCCCGCGCGGAGAGGATCGCGCACGGCCGGGTGCGCAGCATCATTTGGCCGACCGAGAAGAAGCCTGACTGGACGGTGCAGCTCGGTGAGGGCAGCCCGGTCAGCGTCGCGGTGGCCGACGACGACGGCGTCGCGGCGCTCACGCCAACGGCCGGGGTCGGCGGCCAGAACCGCCTGATGCGCGGCATCCACGACGGCTCGATCGGCGGGCCGGTGTGGCAGGTCGTGATCTTCCTGGGCGGCGTGCTGCCGGCGGTGCTGGCGGTGACGGGGCTGGTGATGTGGTGGCGGGGGCGCTCGGCGCGACGGCGCAAGCCGTCACGGGTCGCGGAGCGCGCCCCGGCGTAAGACTGCCTGGCCCGCCGCGGGCAAAGCCCGCGTCGTCGGTCGTAGCGGCACTACGCCGGCCGGGCTTGCCGGTCTCGCACGCAGCTGCGCTGCGCGCATGCCGTCAGCGCGCCAGCAGCACCCGCGCCTGTCCCGCGATCTGCGCCAGCATCGCCGCGTTGGGTAGCGGCGCGCGCCGCGCGCGATCGACCACCGCCTTGAACTGGGCGACGCGGGAGGCGTTAGCGGCCAGCCAGGCGTCGGCGGGGGGCGGGGGGGGACCGCCGCCGGGGCGGGCCCGGGACTGCCCGCGCCGGGGCGGGGAGGCGCGCGC